>PSRN01000144.1 GCA_003176075.1 Bdellovibrio sp. | reverse complement strand
GCGTAAAATCCGCTCCCACAGCGAAAACGTCTGGATTTAAGTCGAGAAAAAGTGGGAAAACCCTGTTAATAAACGTCTGATAAGGGATACTTTGCTCGTGCGCCGTTTTCTGCAGCCAGGGCATGACATCACCGTCAAGCCGAATGCTCGTTTGAACTTTAGTTTTCTTAGGGTCAAAAAGCGGACCCTTAAGTACGGATGCGTTCTTAAAATCGAATTCGCTTTTCAAATTCTTTTTCTTCATTGGTATCTGCCCTTCGTGCGCTAATTATTCTGACCTCTTCAGCATTTTTTACAACCAAGAGAAGTCGTGCTTGAGAAAAAAATCCAACAGTCTTCATCCGATTCAATTCATCATCCACCCCCGCGAGTGGTATGGTCTTGTCCTGGATAATTGTTCCCTGGTTACCATTTGAGTCATGGTAGCGCGGCGAAAGCCGGTTGACTCAGCAGGGGTTCAGCCTTCGAAAATTTGATTTCCTCATTTCGTATACGATCTGAACGTAATAATCGATCCAAAAGCGAACAACACGGCCTCCAAAGCCATGAAGGTATCTGAAGAAGTTTTAGCAGACGCGCTCTGATAAGAGCTTGCCGCGAACATTCGCACCAGCCCCAATGCTATGAAAATCCAACCTGTCGTCGTGACGAGAACAGTCCAGTCTCTTCGCCAAAATCCGTGCGACCTGACAACCGCTAGTCCGCCGATAAACAAAAGAGTTCCTGAGAGAAAAACGACGGGAGGTATTTGTGAGTCATAAAGATGCGGTTGTACCCATGGATATTCCGCTGCCGTCATGGCCATGATCGCCGGTTCGAGAAGACCACCTACCTTCTTCGAAATAACCTGGTTTGATTTGGTCATACGAACTTACCCCCTAAATCGTCTTCGTGAACTGATCGGCTCCTTCATTGGCGGTCCGCTTGCTTGAGAAATTCCAGAACGAGTCCATTGACAACTTCCGGCTGGTCCTGGGCCACGAAGTGACCGGTGTTTTCAATATATCGAATATCGATTTGGGTGCAAAAAGATTGCGAACCTTCGATCGTCTTTCGATCAATGGCTTCATCGGGATCTCCGTGAAGCAAGACCTGGACACGAACTTTCGTATTGAGAGTTTTGAGATCTTTCATATGTTTCCACATGCAGCTAAACACAAAATTTCACCCGCCGCACAAAAAACAATAGCTTCTTAACCTTCCTAAGCCGTCGATAATATTTGCCGGCATTGATACGGCAAGCTTCAAGGTCTTTCGAGCGGAGACCAAACCGTAACCTAACCAACCGCATCGGAGACTCGTTCCATCCACTAAAACAATTCTTTTCTGCAAGCGATGATGTTATATGGACCGCTGCATTCATCCGAAGGCCATCGGTCTAAGTAGGATCAGCAGCTCATGTCACAATATCTCGCCAAACTTTCCTATGGAGGCCAGTCATTTCTCAGTTTTTACAGTTCATCAGAAATCTTTTCGGGTCTGAATCCTTCATGCCCCACGGGCACTGCTTTTTGTGGCGTCCGGATATTTTGTGGCTTAACGTCGGCTCAGACATAATTATCGCGTTGGCCTATTACACAATTCCATTTGCTCTGATCTACCTTGTCCGCAAAAAAAGAAACCTCGCATTCAATTGGATTTTTGTGATGTTTGCCATGTTCATCGTGGCCTGTGGCACCACACATCTCATTGAAATAGTGACCATTTGGCATCCCTTTTACGGAGTTGAAGGCCTCGTGAAATTTTTTACCGCGACAGTGTCAATCGCCACGGCCATTGCGTTGTGGTGGCTCATGCCAAAAGCAATTAGCCTTCCTGGTCCTCTTGAACTCGAAAAGAAAAATCGCCAACTTCAGGCCTTGAATGAACAACTGCGCCAAGCAAACAAGTCGAAACTTAGTTTGGTCATCGAAGCCGCTCCCAACGGGCTCTTGATGGTTAATCAAGACGGCGAGATAGTTCTTTGCAATGCCGAAATCGAAGCATTATTCGGATACAGCCGAGAAGAATTATTGGGAAAGCAAATTGAAATTCTGCTTCCTGAGCGGTACCGCGACCGGCATCCACATTTTAGGACCGGCTATTTTGCCAAGCCTGAACATCGGCAAATGGGAGCCGGCCGGGAATTGATGGGTCTGCGGAAAGATAGAACCGAGTTGCCAGTTGAAATTGGGCTGAATCCAGTGCACACCGATGAAGGACAATTTGTTTTGGCATCAATTGTTGATATCACGGAACGAAAAAAGGCCGCCAAGGAATTGCTTGCCGCCAAGGAAGCCGCTGAGACCGCGAGCTTTGCGAAAAGCGCGTTCCTTGCTAACATGTCGCACGAAATTCGGACACCCTTGGGAGCCGTTCTGGGTTTTGCGGACTTAGTCAGTGATCCCCAGGTCCGACCGTCCGAAAAAACCAACTTCGTTGCGGCGATCAAACGCAATGGCGAACTTCTTTCAAACATCATCAACGACATTCTCGATCTCTCCAAAATCGAGGCTGGAAAAATGCAGACGGTCACCCAGGAAGTGACATTGGCTGAGATCCTGACTGACACCCGAACTCTCCTTGATCTGTTGGCGAGGGACAAAGGGATTATTCTAATTGTCGCGATCGAAGAACGCGTACCTGAAACCATCAGAACAGATCCGCTTCGATTACGGCAAGTTCTGATTAATATCATTGGCAACGCCATTAAATTCACGTCGAAAGGGGCAGTTGAAGTCAGAATCCAAAGTGAACCTGACAAGAGTGGGCAGGATTGTTTAGCATTCATTGTTTCGGATACAGGCTGCGGAATTGAAGAAAGTCAGATCGGCAAACTATTCGCGCCATTCTCGCAGGCGGATGATTCATTAAAGCGGAAATACAGCGGCACCGGTCTTGGCCTTGTGCTTGCGAAACGATTTGCAAACCTTCTTCGTTCTGATTCAGTCAAAGCCAAATAAAGGGAGTACATTCAAGATCACGATAGATGCAGGGTCGAGACACGCAGTTTGGTCTGAAGAAGGTCTCACAAGACGGTTCGCTGAACTCCCTGTTGGAACTCTACCGCTCGTTGGCATCAAAGTCTTGCTGGCTGATGACTTTCCAGATAATCAGGTCCTCGTCAGTCGCCTCTTGAAACTTGCCGGAGCCACTGTGGACGTGGCATCGAATGGCAAAGAGGCTCAAGTGAAAGCTATGAAGGACCACTATGACGTCATCCTCATGGACTTACAAATGCCCGTCATGGATGGTTACGAGGCAACAAGGGATCTTCGCAATTCTGGATACCATGGTAAGATTGTCGCCCTATCTGCTCATGCGCAAAATGACGTGCGGGAACGCTGCCTTCACAGCGGTTTTGACGATCACATCAGCAAGCCGGTTGATCGCGAACGACTCATCGAACGAGTTAGTTTTTTTTCGGGACGCGCAAAGAGTCGTTGAGCAAAGGCGCAGGATGTCGGTGAAATCCTAAACATGTTCATTAGGGATCTAATTCCTACAGAACAGCTGCAAATATTTCTTAGGACCAGAGACATCCTGATTGAATCCGGAGGCTTAGATATTTCGGTCTAGACTGGAATACGAAAGGATCGTTCATTTTTTCCTGTTGAAGTCAGCACCAAATTTTTTCCCGCCGGCCGATGGCAGGGCTGTTTGCGCGATTTAACGAACCATGAGGAGTCAATCGATTGCGGTCGGACATCTGCCAAAGTAAGAGAGGCGGTTCGATCACGAGAGCAAATTCTTCGGTTCGTTTCTCATGATCTGAAAAATCCGATTTCCGTTATTAAATCGAGCAACGAGATTATTGCAAGGACCATAAAGGACTTGGCGACGCAACCAGAGATTCATAAACATACTGCCATGATTAGAGGCTCAAGTTCAAAGAGATTGGACTCGCCGCCACCAAATTGGAAAGAGGAACCAAAACGCCCCAAACTAATTTCGCCCGCTCCCTGTTCCTCGTTCATTGCTTCTCCTGCCTGCTGAGACTATTGAGAAGCTTGTGGTTGCGGAGATCCAATTTATGGGTGCACAGAAACAGCCGACCTCGAGGAAGCACATAGATCCTCAACTGAACCTTGGGAGATTGGTGGACGTTCTGCTTGGCAAAATTGTTCAAGATATTAACCGCAAAGTAACCGCTGGCGAAAATATTGAGCAAGTCTTGAGTTTTTTGTGTGATTCATTGAGCGTCCTTATCCCGTACGATCGAATGGCTATTGCTTTGGTTGATCAGGATCACCTCACCCTGAAATGGACAAGTTTCGCTAATCTGCCAAGCCACTTGCACGGGATATCAGTCCCCATTCAAGACAGTGGCTTGGAGATGGTTCTAAGTAGCGGCAGGCCAAGGATCATCAATGACTTAGTGGCCCATGCAGCTCAGGCTACCCCCTTTGAAACAATTAAGTTTCAAATTACCGAAGGGATGAAATCAAGCCTCACCTGTCCCTTGTTGGTCCGGGGAAAAGCGATCGGTGTTGTGGCTTTCATGAGCTTGGAGCACAGCACTTATAAGGACACCCATATCGATACTTTCCTCGAAATTTGTGAGCAACTAATCCCCTTGGTTATGTTGTCATGGCCAAAGAATCAAAGGCACGACCACAAGCCTGTCGCCATCAACAAGATTCTTCACGACCTAAAAAATCCCTTGTTCGTGATTCAGAGTTTGATCGAAATTTACTCACAAGAGAAGGTTGTAAAAGAAGAAGTGTGGTCCATTCTTCTTAGAAATATTAACTTTATGTTTAGCCTTCTGAATAACTTGGCCGATCTGAATCGGATGAAGCATCAAGGCGACTCGCCAGAGAAGACTCATCAGCGCCTTCGCGATTTTGTCGCTGATTTAGTCAAAAACGCCCAATTGCTAGCAAAAAGAAAGAAAATAAATTTTCATGTCCAAATAGATCCAAATCTGCCAGAGACGGCATTCTTGGATCCGGTCAAGATACGCCGTGCCTTTGATAACCTCGTCCTCAACGCCGTGAAATTTTCTGACTTTAATACTCGGGTAGTTGCTTCGGTCCAACCTATAGGAGGACGTCTCCATTTTTCCGTTTCGGATCAAGGCCCCGGAATCCGCGAAGATGAGTTACCAAATCTTTTTAAGGAATTTGGAAAAACCAGCACACCCCCGATTGGGTACGAGGAAGGCACCGGCTTGGGCCTGGTCATTGCCAAACACATCGTTGAGGCTCACGGGGGACAAATCGATGTCTCTAGTCAAGTCGGAGTAGGTACAACATTCCACTTTTGGATTCCCCTGAAATAAGATCGTTCGCATAGCTGGGTGGGGAGTGCACAGTTCCACACAATGGCTTTTACCCTTTCGCAGGCTTAGCGTTCTTTCCGACTGAGTTTGAGGCAGCCCAAGACTTCCGATGAGACCAGCCGCGCACTAATGATTCTTCAAAAATACCTCGTATCATGGCATTTAAGCGGATTGGGGAGGCTCAATGGCAATCGGACTCTACCTGTCACCGCAATGAAAAAGTTGGAGGATGGGCTGGCCACTTGTGAGTCCAAGGATCACCTCGAAAAGATTGAGCCCGGAATCGTTAAAAGACGAATAGAAACAACCGGAACAATTTTCGATGTGCGTGATTTTTAATAGCCGGGCCATCGAGTAGGCTCCGGCGGCTCGGTTCTAGACTAAATCGAAAGGGGCTGGGGCCCTTTTCGCGGATCGCCACCGGTTTGTTCTTGGCTGTCTTTCTCGACCTCGAGCTGACCATGATCATCGATGTGGTCACCATGCGGGTGCTCTAACCGGCCATCGACGAGATAATCCAAATGGTTTCCGTGCATCACCTTTGCATGACCACAGCCATCGTCATGAACGTGCTTGGAACTTGCCAGGGGCTTGCATTTGTCCGGGTTATTTTCCGAGATTGCGACGGGGTGTTGGCCGTTCGCACAATCCAGAAGTCCTTCGTCGTTTAAGTAATCCGTGTGGTTTCCATGCGGAATTTTTTTGTGTCCACATTGGGGTCCGTGTTGATGAGCTGTTGGCATGACATCGCCTCCTTGTTCGCGATGTCACTTTTTCTAGCCTCAAGTGAACGAAAAGTCACGTGTGCACAGGCAGTCTCTGAGCCATCAAAGAACTTGCCTCTCCTCGGTCACGATGTGACGCACATGGGAATGAGTGCGCAAAACATCTCTCAGCCCGAAGACCGGTAAAATTAGACAGGACTTTCCCAGTAAAATCATGCTGATTTCCGATATGTCCCGCTGCCACTGCGGGTTTTGCCCGTTCGGCGAACCTCCGCTGGCTTTT
>PSRN01000196.1 GCA_003176075.1 Bdellovibrio sp. | reverse complement strand
GCGTAAAATCCGCTCCCACAGCGAAAACGTCTGGATTTAAGTCGAGAAAAAGTGGGAAAACCCTGTTAATAAACTTGTGCATTTGGAACGCAACACTCAAAGATCGATCTTTCATGGCATACCCATGTTCTCGGCGACAATTTTTAGGAGATCTGGAAGCGGCAAGATAGAAATGCCTTCTTTCTCGAGACCCACATCACCCAGGAAGGCGACGACCGGGCGTATTTTCCTATGCTCGGCACTGAATTGCCGTAAAGTCCTTAAATCCGCCGGACCGACGTTTTGACTGGCTTTAACTTCTATGGCGAAGCCGCCTTTGTCAGTTTCCAAAATAAAGTCAATTTCAGCGCCTTTGTCCGTTCTGTAGGTCGAAAAACGGGCCGCCGCTCCTGCCGAATTTATCAAATCAGCGATTTGATTAAAGACCAGGGTCTCAAACAGTCCGCCGATTCGATCGAGACTGGGGGTGAAATTGTTAAGCAACCCATTTAAAACTCCGAGATCAAAAAAATAAAATTTTGGATGCTTGATCAATCGGCGGTGGTCTGAGGTGGCGAACGAATGGAGTCTGCGGACAATCATCGTGTCTTCAAGAATCTCGCAAAACCGCATAGCGGTCTTCTGTGAAATCGCCGACTGCGAACCCAGCTTTGAGTAATCAAGGAATTTCCCATTTTTAGCGGCAACGGTGAAGAGGAACCGGGAAAACCCTTCGATATTTTTAGTCAATGCCTCGGCCTGAATTTCTTCTTTTAAGTACGTTCCGGCGTAACTCGTTAGGATGGCTTTCTTCAATTTTGCATCGGGTTCAGCTACAATGCCCGGGAGACATCCGTAACTCATTAAATCGGTGAGTGTTCGGTCCGGTCCGATTTCCAGAAGGTTGAGCGGGCCCAAAGAGTAAGTCACGACGCGCCCTGGGAGAAGGTTTGCTTGGCCTCTTTCAAGTTTCCTCGCACTGGAGCCACTCAAGAGAAACCGGCATTTTCTCTTGTCCTCATCCATCAGGGCCTGAAGGGTGTTCAGCAGGCTTGGAAGTCGCTGGATTTCATCTATAAAAACGCTTTTCGGTTTTGCAAATTTTTACAGTCCACGCAATCGACCGGGGTCTGATGAGAAGTCCAAGAATGTCTTTTCGTCCGCGAAATTGATTTCCAGATCCGGCTGCAGGGAACTCAAGAGTGTCGACTTGCCCGTCTGCCGTGGGACCAGAAGAAGAATTGAATACCTGTGCGATGAAATTACCTGAGAAATCATACGCTTATACATCATGTCTAAAATACTCCATATTTTAGACATGATGTCAATATGTGATCAGTCTCGAGGACAATTCTTTTGATGCAACTATCCGGTGATTTTGTCCTGACCTTATGATGTCGGGCTGAGGTCCGAACCCCAGTACGATATCCAGTTCGTCATCAGCGAGGCGGTTATTCGAAGCCTCTTGATCTCCGCCAAAAGTTCATCGCGGCTTTGCGCGAGAGATTCTGAACCATCGTCTGAAATGAACTGTAGCGCCACCTCGCCGAGAACCATGACCGCGGTTCCCGCGACAGTCAGGGTGGTTGCTGTAGCGCCCACTGGGCGAAGTCTAAACGCGATTTTCGGTGAGCGAAAGCTGCGGAAAAGATTTTCATAGTATTTATCGGCAAGGCTATCGGGAGATAAAGTCTGGAACTCCTCGGCAGTTGGTAGGAAATCCGCCTCAACCGGTGCAGGCTTTCCGCCCCACCATTCTGATTTTGCTTTTGTTGTTTGCCGGGCAAACTCCCTAAACAAGTTGTTAGTCTTGGTCTGGTATTCCCAAAGAAGTATCCTTTTCTGTTTGGCAGGTAAATCAGACAAATCAGAGTCAGAGCTAGTTCTTAACATATTCTGTTCAGTCATGACTTTGAAACGATAAAAAACGCCACCACCTAACAACAGCAAGCCACTGGCACCGGCTACTTCCAGGCCAATTCTTCTCACCCGTCTCGCGGCTTGCATGTCATTATAATTTCCCGCGTTGACCTCAGCTTCCAAGGCAGCAAGCTGGCTTTGGTCCTTCTGCAATAGATCTTTAGCCTCTGCCAAAGTTTGGGACAGCTGTTCCGTGGAAAGACCGGTTAAGACTTTCTTGAGTTGCTTTTCCTCGCCACTTTTCAGCGCCTCAACGATTTCTTTTTTCGAAGCCACGACCCTTTCAGTCGACTGAGCATTCCCGGCGGTCTCGGCCCATCCATTGATGTGCAAGGAAAGACAAACAACTGAACACGCGAATCTCTTCACCAGTCCTCCTGTGGATCACTAGTCGATCTATAGATTTAGGTCTCTCCGTTCAGAAAAGGCTCTCAGCTCAAAAAAGGCTAAGGCTCCCGCTAATGTAACGCAAGGCGTGAAAAATTACTAAACGAAAAAACTCAATTGAAAAAATTCTTAGATCCCCGTGGCTCCAAAGCAATATATCCCGCTGGGGAGGCGCCGAAGGCACCGACTTCCATCTCGGTGTCGCCGGGTTGAAAAAGCAGCTGTTCACGGAACCGGCGGTGACTGGGATCTATCTATTTTGTTAACCCCGATGCGGGTTGCGCCGCAAAAGAACTTCAGCGTTGCGAAGAATTTGCGTCAGTAAGTAACCCGCGTGTTCCTCTGGTAAACCACGCTTCGCCACGATTTTTGCCTGAATGTCACGAAAACTCGCTTGCCCATCGACCATGGTGAGCACTTCGGCGTTGAAGAGATGCCCGCCCACTAAGCGCATTTCCTGAACGGCGAGCTTGACAGGAATGTCATGATCCGCTTCCCAATCAAAACTCATTTCGGCGCCTGTTTGATTGCTTTCGCTATGAGGAATGTCTTTGGTCTTGGTCGCCGAGAAAGTGAAAGTTCGTTCCTGACGATGGCTATTGCTGGCGGGATTTTGCATGTAAGGGATCGACTCATAACTTTGCGCCTTAACGTCAAAACCCGATTTCTCGACGAGATTCACGACTTCGTCACGCGGATAGTGACCGGCGAGCACGGGTCCGTTAAACCCGAGCGGTCCATGATTGATCCACGCTCCTCCCAATTGCAATAAACGATTGAGGACATGAAGAAATCGGTCGAACTCCATGGCGACAACGTCGATCAGCCACGGCGTAACCACGGCGTCGAATTCACAAGCTTTGAAATGCGGGCTTGGTTGCGTCGGTCAAGACAAAGTCAAAATTTTCGACCTCGCTGATCGGCGCCGGTGCCGACAGCTTTTGCTTGATGGCAAAAGACTCCGTTCGGTCCGGCATTATCGGGAATTCGATCAGTTCGCCGGCTTTCCCGCGAATCACTTTACTTGCAACGAGCATAAGCAGAGGATTGAAGTCACTCGCAACGGTCATGCCTGGCAGAAACTCCCGATGAAAATCGTAAGCGAGACGGGAGCCACCGGTGTTTTCTTCCCGGCCAGAGACGATCTTGAAATGAAACATTCCATATCTTTTCTCATCTTTTCTCGTAGAGCCAACCCGGGTCTTTGGCCATACAGCCGTCAACAAAGGATAGTGGTCACGGTGGGTGGCGAAAAAATGCGTCTCGATCGTGAGACCGTGCGTATCTCAATCCGCGATCTCGGTGATTACTTGCTCGAGAATTTATGAGGCCAGCTCTACCCAGCTCTACGATGATACAACTATTTAACGTTTCCGGATTCACTACCCGCATTAGGACTCATAGCCACTTTCATAGCCTCGAACAGGGAATCCACATCATCGGGAGTCAAGTGGTGAAACCAGCGCCCCTCGGGATAGAGGACAGCATTGATTCCATTTTCACAGGGTCCAAGGCAACCTGAGGAGTTGACCCGATATTCGCCGCTGTCACCGAATTCTTGACGACAGCGTTGCTTCAGGGACTGCCGAAGTCGCTCCGATCCGCGGTGGCCGCATTTTCCTTCCTTGTGAGGTGAATTCGTGCAAATGAAAAGATGGGCTTTCATGATTATTCTTTTCTCTTTCGCAGGTGCAGTTGCCTGAATCGCTTTGGCAACTGAGTTTAAAAATTCGGCTTTGCAATTCATCAGTTGAGAAACCCAGTTTATATTGGCGCGGTGATGTTCGCAAACCCCCTCCCTTAATTTTGAAGCATGGGAAAGGTCTTAAACGCCGCGCTTAATGGTGAACAAAAAGCCGGAACGCGATAACCTTGAAGACTCGGGCGGCGGAGGCACCTCACAGGCACCGCCCTCGATCAAACGCGCGGAGCCAACAATGAATTTCAAGGACCTGTTTTCAACTCAATCAACTGATTACGCGAAATTCCGGCCGACCTATCCAGAGGCACTATTTGGATTCCTGGCAAGCTTGTCGGCGGAACACCGCCTCGCCTGGGACTGCGGGTGCGGGAACGGGCAGGCATCGGTACAACTGGCAGGACACTTCGATCAGGTCGTGGCGACCGATCCAAGCGAGAAGCAACTAGCGGGCGCGGTCGCCCGCGAGAAGGTAAAGTACGAAACCGGCACCGCCGAAGAATCATCGCTCGCGGACCGAACCGTTGATCTCATTACGACCGCGCAGGCCTTTCATTGGTTCAAACAAGATCGATTCTTTGACGAAGTTCGCCGGGTCGCGAAGCCGAGCGGGGTCCTGGCGGTTTGGTGCTATGGACTCTGTCGAATTACGCCACAGGTGGATGCGGTGGTTGGTTATTTGTATAATGACATCCTTGACGGGTACTGGGAACCGGAACGAAAGCTGGTCGAAGAAGGCTACCGGAATGTTCAATTTCCCTTCAAACCAATTTCGCCTCCCCTGTTCGAGATGCGTGCGGAATGGAATTTCGAACACACGATTGGATACTTGGGAACCTGGTCGGCGCTTCAGACTTTCGTCAAGAAGAATGGGAGCAACCCGCTCGAACCTCTCGCTTCGGATCTTTACAAAGCATGGGGTGGTGCCGCGACGCTCCCAGTAACTTGGGACCTCGCGGTCCGCGCGTTTAGGGTTCAGGCTTAATCCCCTTATTTCTATCTGGCACTAGCTGCATTGGAAACCGCGGCGGGAATGAGTTCCGCCTGAGTATTCCGAGAATCCAGGGGTGCGGTCCCTGAATTGGTCTCCACAGCACAGAGTTTCTCAAGAATCTTAAGATGTCTTTGTAGTGATTCAGTCCAACAAAATGAAGACCACTTTTCCCTTGATTTGCCGGTCGACCTTGAGTTTGACCCGCTCCCGAAAAAGTCGATACAGTTTCGCAAGCCAAGGATCCAATTCCCCTGGGTGAGGAATGCTGCTTAAGCGTGAAATCTCACGTTCGAGAACATGGAAATCATTGATGTCCATTCTCAAGACCGCAGTGTAAAGGCGGGCCATGGAAAATCCAAATAGCTTCGCATACTTAGATTTCTTGAACGCTTCGAATTTTTCGCTGGGAATTTGCCGGTCGAACTGTTCTTCTTTTTCCATTTCCTCTTTCATTCTTTTGGTCACGTCGGACTTAGCGTGAACCTCGCCGGCCTTTTCATCCTCCGGCCCGATCATTGGAAATTTCAGCCCTAGACTTGGATCATCGGCATAGGCGAAGATATTGGCATTCATCGAAGACAAAAGGGCCAGCCTGAGTTCGTCGGGAGTTGTCTTGATTTTTCCTCCCGGGCGTCGGCGTTCATATTCAAAAGCCACAAAGTCTTTCGCAATTCGATAGGAGGTCGCCCACTTCGCGTAAAATTGCTGGGTGCCCTCAAAGGAAATGAAACTGATCTCGGGATCGCGTCTGCCAGTTAGGCTCTTAATGTAGGTGTAGTTGCAATACACATATTTCGTTTTTGCAGAAGTTTCCAGGTTGACGAAAATTCTGAGATCTTCACGGGC
>PSRN01000105.1 GCA_003176075.1 Bdellovibrio sp. | reverse complement strand
CCCGCCAAGCCGCGGTCACGGCGCAAGCCATGGCGTTGGTCGACAGGAAGAAAACATTCGAGTAGCCACCGCTCGCCAGCAAAACCGCGTCGGCTTCGTGCGATTCAACCGCCCCGGTCAGCAAATTGCGGACGACAATGCCACGCGCTTTACCTTGAACAATGACCAGGTCGAGCATTTCACGGCGAGTGAACAATTGAACTTGCTTCTTATCGACCTGCCTCATCATGGATTGATAGGCGCCCAAGAGAAGCTGCTGTCCGGTTTGCCCGCGGGCATAGAAGGTGCGCGAGACTTGCGCCCCACCGAAAGACCGGTTGTCCAACAAGCCACCGTACTCGCGGGCAAAAGGAACGCCTTGAGCCACGCAATGGTCGATGATTTGAGTCGACACCTGCGCCAACCGGTAAACATTCGCCTCGCGGGCGCGAAAATCACCGCCCTTGACGGTGTCATAGAAAAGGCGCTGGACGCTGTCGCCGTCATTTTTATAATTTTTGGCGGCGTTGATGCCTCCTTGGGCGGCCACCGAATGGGCTCGCCGGGGACTTTCATGAACGCAAAACGCCTTCACCTGATAGCCCAGCTCCCCGAGGGAGGCCGCGGCGCTGGCTCCGGCAAGGCCGGTTCCCACGACAATCACTGTGTGCTTTCTCTTGTTCGCCGGATTGACCAACTTCATCGCGAATTTCTCATTATCCCATTTGTCCTCGATGGGACCCGAGGGGATTTGGCTTTGCAGCGGGCTTGAACTGCTGGTCATCATTGAACATCCTCACTATGATCTGATTGATCCAATCCAATTGATCCAATCCGCTGGATCCAGTTGATCCGATGCAGTCGGCGAAAAATCAGTCGGCGAAAAAGTAAACGTAAATAGGCTGCGAAAGAAAACCGGTCGCCACCACAACTCCGTAAAGAACGCTGATTCGTTTGATCCAGCGCTCACTCATTGTTTCACTTTTCAGTCCCAAGGATTGAATTGTCGAACCGAGCCCGTGACTCAAATGAACACCCAGTATGACCAGGGCAAAGAGATACCAAACGACAAATTTGGGCTGGTGAAAAACCTCAAGCACCAGGCGATGGAGGTCCCGCATGGTCGTTCCATGAACCGTGGTTTCATAGTAGGCGCCGTATTTGAAAGTGGCGATATGAAGAATGATAAATACCAGAATGATCAAACCTTGCGGAGCCATGGTGAGCGAGGCCCCGCTGGCCGCCTTCGCTCCCCGTGACCGCGCCGCATATGAAGAGCCACGGGCCTTGCGATTTTCAATCGTCAGCGAGACGGCAGTGACCACATGAACGATCAGGGAGAGAACCAACACCGTTTCGGCGACGTAAATAAAAGCACCGCCCGTGATGGCGTATCCATAGGCGTTGTACAGGTCCTTGGAAATCAAGATGAGCAAGTTAGCGGCCATGTGAGTAAGAACAAAACCCGCCCAAATGAGACCCGTGACTCCCATCAAAAATTTTTTTCCGATGCTGGTGCAAACGAAAGGGCGTCTGTGGAGGGGCCGAAGGCTCCGACTTGGATCAAGGACCTCTGTCGCCATAAGACTTTCATTCTCCTCAGAGATTGGTGTTGATGTGGGGGTTTCGTGCACTTAAGTTTACTTTGTATTTCACGCCGCTGTCCAGTATATTGCGCCCACTGGAGAAAACTTCGATGAAGATTTTTGTCTGTGTCAAACAAGTTCCCGACACTGAAACCAAAGTGCGAATCGCGGCCGATGGGCTCTCAATTGACAACACCGCGATCAAATGGGTGATGAATCCCTACGACGAATTTGCCGTCGAAGAAGCCATTAAAATTCGCGATCTCAATGCCGGCAGCCAGACCATTGTCATAGGTCTTGGCCCCAAGAAAAGAGTTCCCGATTCACTTCGTACGGCGCTGGCCATGGGCTGCGACGAGGCGATTTTGATCGACGCGCCGGAAAATTTGGACTCGCTGGCGACCGCCCGTTGTCTCGCCAAGGTCATCGGCCAGGAGGGCGGCGCTGATCTCATCCTCAATGGCAAACTGGCCATTGATGATAACGCCTCCGCCGTATCGCAAATGATCGCGGAATTTCTCAATTGCGCTCACGCCACGGTTGTCTCAAAGATTTCACCGTCCCCCGAAGGATTCGAAATCGAACGGGACAGTGAAGGCGGGACGAAGGAAATCGTGATGGTGAAAAAGCCAGCTGTGCTGGGTGCCAATAAAGGGCTGAATATCCCGCGATACGCCAGCCTGCCGGGGATTATGAAAGCAAAAAAGAAAGTGATTAAGGAAATCGACTCGGCTTCTCTGGGCGTTGATTTATCGCCGCGGACGAAAATCGCAAGTTTGGAATTGCCACCAGAGAAACCGCCCGTGCGCCTGATTTCAGGGGATGTCGCGGCCCAGGTGCAGGAGCTGGTGCGCAGCCTGCGCGATGAGGCGAAGGTTCTCTAAGAGCGTGCTCTAAGGAAAGGAATAACAGATGGCCAAGATATTGATCCTCGCTGAAACACAGAATGGAAAACTCAAGCGCAGCACGCTTGAGCTGGTCACCTGGTCGCGCAAATCAGGGCAGAGCGTATCGGCCCTTCTTTGGGGGTCAGCGGCCCCCGCCGGCGCGAAAGAATTGGGTCAAAACGGCATCAAGGACATCTGGGTGGTCGAAAGTGCTGGCTATGACACGTACAATCCCGATATGTGCGCGCAGACGCTTCATGAGGTGACGAAGAAAACCGCGGCCACGCTGATCCTCGGTTCGACCAGCGCCATGGCCCGCGATCTGTTTCCGCGGGTGGCGGCGCGAATGAATTCAGGCGTGATTTCAGACGGCACGGAGCTTCAGCTGCAAGGGGAAAGCGTGACGGTAAAAAAGCCCCTTCTTTCAGCCAAGGTTTTGGCAAAGATGACCTTTGATAATTCGCCTGTTCAGTTTGTCTTGATGCGCGCCAATCAGCTCCCGGTGGAGGCTCCGTCGTCGTCGGCGACACCCAGCGTGGGCAGCGGAGCTGCCACGGGCGTGGAACTGCACGCGGTGAGCGCCGCTCAGCCCCTCTTGGCTGTGGTCAAGCAAGTGGTCAAGGGGGCCAGCGAAAAACTCGATCTCACCGAAGCGAACATCATTGTCTCGGGTGGCCGCGGCCTGAAAGAGGCCGGCAATTTCAAGCTTCTCAACGAGCTTGCCGAAGTTCTGGGAGCGACCGTGGGAGCTTCTCGCGCCGTTGTCGACGCGGGTTGGGTCAGCCACGGCATGCAGGTGGGACAGACGGGAAAAACCGTGGCCCCCTCTCTTTACATCGCGGTCGGAATTTCTGGAGCCGTTCAACACCTGGCGGGCATGAGCGCCAGCAAGGTTATTGTGGCCATCAACAATGATCCGAACGCTCCTATTTTTCAAAAGGCCACCTACGGAATTGTCGGTGACTTGTTTGAGGTCGTCCCCAAGCTCACCCAAGAATTCAAAAGAATTTTACATAAGTAATGAGGGAAAGAATCCTCGGTTTTATCGCGGGCGTGTTTTTCAAGTTGCTGAGTGCCACGTGGCGCGTGCAAGTTCGTGAACCCGAGTCGTTGAAAGCCTGTCTGCGGGAACGTCATCCAACTCTCTTTGCACATTGGCACGGCGATGAGCTCGTGCTTCTGATCCTGATTGGTCCTTACCGAATTGTTTCCATGGCTTCGTCGAGCAAGGACGGTCAGATCATGGACACGGTCGTCAAAATGGTGGGTGGGATGACGACTCGCGGGTCTTCCACCCGCGGCGCGGTTCGCGGGTTGCTGGGACTGGTGAAGGCGGTTCGCAAAACAAATCGAAATGTCTCTTTCGCGGTGGATGGCCCGAAGGGCCCCCTTCATGAGGTCAAGCCAGGCGTTTTTGAAATGAGCCGTCTCCTTCACAGCGCTCCGATTTTCCCTTGTGGTGTGGCCTATGACAGGGCCTGGAAATTCGAGAAATCGTGGAACAAGACTTTTCTTCCCAAACCCTTCGCTCGCGTCGTTATTCATTGGGGGGAGCCACTGCGAGTTTCCCCCCAAATCGATCCACGAAATGAAGATTTGAAAAGAGAGTTGAAGCGATCACTGCAGCGCGCAAATCTGGAGGCGTCTAAAAACTTTGCTGCGCTTTAGACGCAGTGATAGCCTGGTCGGAGTATTTTGAGGTGAAAGGATTTGCAATGACTCGATGCAGGCACCGACTTGGCTGTTCGCCGCCCACACTGGCGATTTTTTTCGCCGTTTTCCCCCTGATTCAAATCCTTGGACTGAATACTTCGTCAGCGGCCACCAAAAAAGATGACATCGTGGCCACGGTCGGAAATCGCCAGGTCACATTAGAGGACTTTAACCGCCGCTTCAATGAGGTCAAGAACGCCGACAACGCTCCAACGAAGAAGCAATTTATCGAGGACGTCGTTCGTTTTGAAATCGGCCTCGCGGAAGCGCAGAAGATGGGATTGGAGAAGGACCCTATTTACCAGGAGCGAATCAAGTCCGAGCTCTACAAGACCTATCTGGAGCACGAACTGGGCGCACCGGCGCAAAAGATCTCCATTTCCGAGCGGGAAATGGAGGACTACTACAAACACAATCCGGAAATCCGATTTTCCCATATTGTGATCGAGGTCAAGCCGGGCGCCACCGCCAGCCAGCGGGCTGAAGCGAAGAAGCGGGCGCAAGAGATTTACGATGAAGTGAAAAAATCAAAGCGCCCCTTTGAGGAACTCGTCAAACTTTACTCCGACGACTCGGTGACTAAACCTCTCGGAGGGGACTCTGGCTTTCAAAGTCGCATCACGCTGACGCCAAATTTTTATGAGACCCTGCAGGCCATGAAAATCAATGAAGTGAAGGGCCTGATCGAAACTCCTTTTGGATTTCACATTGTCAAAGTCACCGACCGACGGATTTATGACAACGCCGACAAGAGACAAATTCGCATGGGAGTTCATAACGACAAGCGCCTGCAGCTGTTCAACTCCCATTTTGAAAAACTCAAAAAGCAGTATCCAGTTTCAATCAATACTAAACTGCTTGAATAGAAAAGCTTGCCGCCCCAATGCCATCCTGATAGCGCTCGTTCTGTGCTCCTGCACGTGGAACAAACAACGGCTTTCCGAACAAGTGGTCATCAATGTGAATGGTCAACAACTGAATTTAAAGGAATACTCCGAACGCCTTTCGAGGCATTTGAAGGAGTTCGACGCCATCGTCGCGCGCAGCCCCCAGCAAATTCAACGGTCACGGGATTTCGTGATCAAGGAGTTCATTTTGTCGTCTCTGCTGGATCAATACGCCAACGAATCGGGGGTTTCACTCAACGGTTCAGAAATTGACGAGGAAATGACCGCCACGCGCGCCGGATATCCCGACGACCTCTCTTTTCGCAAAATGCTGGCGGAGGAAAACCTGGCACTTGCTGAATGGAAGGAAAACGTGCGACGGACCGTCTTACAGAGAAAGGTTTTCAAGGCCTTGGGTTCAAAGTCGCCTCAACCGACGGCGGAAGATCTGCGAAAATATTACGATGAGAACAAAGAGAAGTTCCAGTATAAGGAACGAATACTGCTGCGACAGATTGTCGTGGACGACCTGGGAAAGGCACAGGACATTTTGGATGAAATTAAGAAGCACCAAAGTTTTGAAAGTCTGGCGAAGAAGTATTCTGTCGCGCCGGAAAGAAAGGCGGGCGGCCTCGTCGGCTGGGTCGACCGGGGGACCGTCGACATTTTTGAAAAGGCCTTTGCCCTTCCCGCCGGCGGCACCAGCCCAATTTTGGAAAGTGCTTTTGGCTTTCACATATTCAAGGTGGAAAAGAAAGAGCCCGGCGGCTACAAGAAATTTGAAGATGCGAGAAATCTGGTGGAACAGCTATATTTGGCGACCCGCGAGCAAAGGGATTATACCCAATGGCTGGACCAGCAAATCAGGAAATCCAAGGTTTCGATCAACTACGACCTTATGAACCAAGTGAAAGTCGAAACGCGGATTCAGGAGTAAGACATGTTGAAGAATACCTCCCACGCTCTCGTTTCCATGATCCTGTTTTCGACCGTCTGGGTGTCGGCCCGATCGTGGGCTGAATCGCCTGCCGACCGATCGCCCACTTCGCACGCGACCAACACTTCGCCCGCAGCCAACGCTTCGCACGCAACGATCGCACCGAGTGCTAACAACGCAAGCCCGGCTGGCCGCGTGTTGATCGACGGCATCGTGCAAACCGTCAACAACGAAATCATCCTTTCATCGGACTTGGCCCACTTTCAAAATCGTTTACAAAAAACCGGCATGGTCGATGAACTGTTGATGGGCGATCTCAATTTGGAGGTGCTGAAACAGTCTCGGAAAGATCAGTTGGAATACCTGGTCAACGAGAAGGTTTTGGATTCCGAAGTCAAGCGCCTGAATCTTTCGGTGACTTCGGAACGGGTGGAACAGGAAATCCGTGAAATGGCCAAGCGAAACAAAATGACCCGGCAGGAACTGACGCAGGCCTTGCAAACCCAAGGTATCCCTATTTCGGAATATCAGGTTGTTTTGAAAACTCGAATCGAACGGCAAAATCTCCTGGAGCAGGAAATCACTTCAAAGATCCGAGTCACTGACGAAGACGTGCTGGCCCAGTACGCCAAGAAACAAGCCTCACCCCAGAATGGATTTTCAGAGTTTACAGTAGCCCACATTTTTTTCGCCAATAAGAAGGGCGGGAAAGACAGGGCGGAAGAACGAGCCAAGTCCGTTCTAAAGAAGATCAATGCCGGGCAAAATTTTGAAACGCTCGCGGAGCAACACTCCGAAGACCCGAACTTCACCACCGGCGGAATCCTTGGAACTTTCAAGACCGGTGAAATAGCGAAAGAAATCGAAGACGCTGTGGCGGGGTTGAACCCAGGACAAATCAGCGGACTGGTCCAATCGAAAAACGGAGTCCATATTCTCAAGCTGGTCTCGCGCAAGATCACCAGTGATCCCCAGTTTGAAAAGGAAAAGGACCGAATTCGAGCCGCCATGATGGAGCAAACCTTTCAAAAGCAATTTCGCATCTGGCTCAATCAGAAAAAAGAAGAATCCGTTGTCCATTTCAATCCCCCCAAATGAGAAATGTCAGAAATTTCCGAAATATCATTGTTACAACCGGCGATCTTGACGGCATTGGTCTTGAGATCGCGGTCAAAAGCCTGCGAAAGATCCGCGTTCCAGCCAATCAGCGAATTCTTCTGTTTTGTGGCCCGAATCACCGAGATTTTTCAGCCCATCTGCTGGCGGGTGCTGATCCTGATATCTACAACGACCTTGGAGAGGCGCTAAACTCCCGCCCGCGGCGAAGTTACCCCCTAACCCTTATTTCAAATCGTACCCCACCACCTCTTTGGGTCGAGGAGGCCTGCCGCCACTGCTTGAGGAATAGAAAGGACGTGCTGGTCACAGGCCCGCTTTCAAAGCCCCTCATTGTAAAGACTGGCCTCAAGGACTTGGGACACACGGATATCCTTTCCCGCCTCAGTGGAAAGAGGGATTTGTTTATGAGCTTTTGGGGTCCTGAGCTGAATGTGGTCCTTTTGACCGGGCACTTGCCTCTCGCGCAAGTCGAGCAAAACCTCACAGCCCGAAGGATCCGGCAAGCAACCTCTTTGGCGGCTCAATTCGTCAGAGACTGGATGCCTCACTTGCAAAAAAAACCTGGCGCGATTCTTGGAGTCAATCCCCATGCCGGAGACCTGGGCCTTATTGGCAACAAAGAAAAACTTTTGAAGAATGTATACCGCCAACTGGCTCGGGCTGCTTGGAAGGTCGAGGGACCTCTGCCAGGTGATTCAGCGTTCTTGCTTGAGAACCGTTTGAAATACTCGGTCTTTTTTGCCAGCTATCACGACCAAGGTTTAATTCCGTTTAAGCTATTGCATGGTTTCAATGAAGGAGTGCATGTCACTCTCGGTTTGCCCTTTCTACGGGCTTCAGTGGACCACGGCCCGGCAAAGGAAATTTTTGGACTAAACAAGGCCAATTGTGGTTCCATGATCAATGCTCTGAAACTCGCCATTGAAAGCGGGGGCGGCGGAGCCGCCACGGGCAGCAAATAAATTGCAGAAACGCGGAGGATTTATTTTATGTTTCAACCCGTCATTTTTCGCGAGTACGACATCCGCGGCGTAGTGTCCAAGGATTTTGACCTGGACTTCCCTCGGGACCTTGGGCGAGCCTTCGCGGCTGAGCTCAAAAGAAGAGGCATTGACGCGTTTTCAAAATCAGCCAAGGTCACGGTCGGCCACGATGCGCGTCATTCGAGCCCGGCAATCAGAGATCAGCTGATCCTTGGCATGATGGAAAGCGGCCTTCATGTGATCGACCTTGGTCTGGTGACCTCGCCCATTTCCTACTTTTCCACCTTCACCCTGGCTGGAGTGGTCGGCGGCGTGATGATCACCGGAAGCCACAATCCGCCGGATTACAACGGGTTCAAGGTTTCAATCGGGAAACAGACAATTTTTGGGGAGGCCATTCAGGACCTCAGGCGTATTCTTGAAAAAGGCGACTTCATTTCAGCGGGTCAGGGCTCAAAAGAATCAATCGATATTTTCCCGTCTTATATCGACCGCTACCAAAAGGAGTTCGGTCAGATCAAAGACATCAAGGTCGTTCTTGATTGTGGCAATGGGGCCGCCGGAGTGATCGTGCGCCGCCTGTTTGAAGCGGTCGGTCTTCACCCAACGATTCTTTTTGAAAAACCTGACGGGACTTTTCCCAACCATCACCCCGACCCCACGGTTGAAAAGAATATGAAGTCCCTTGCCCAGGAAGTGGTTAAACAAGGCGCTGTCGTCGGCATCGGATTTGACGGCGACGCCGACCGCATCGGTGTTTTGGACGAAAAAGGAAAAATGGTTTACGGCGACGAGCTGATGGTGCTGATCAGCCGAAGCATATTGCAGCACTCGCCCAGCGCCAAAATTATCGGCGACGTCAAATGCTCGGACCGCCTGTTCGCTGACATTCAAAAAAACGGCGGCCAACCGATCATGTGGAAAACGGGTCATTCGCTGATCAAGGAAAAAATAAAGGTGGAAAATGCTCCCTTCGGGGGAGAAATGAGCGGCCATATTTTCTTTGCCGACCGCAATTACGGCTATGACGATGCCTTGTACGCCGGCCTTCGAGTTTGCGAAATTCTCGCCAAGAGCGGAAGAACAATCAGCCAATTGCTGGCGGGCCTGCCACAGGCCTTCAACACTCCTGAGATTCGCATCGATACGACCGAGGAAAAGAAGATTCTTATCGTCGAAAAGCTCAAGCAAGCCTTTCCACCAAGCAACCGGGAGAATTACCGCGTCAACCTGACCGACGGAGTTCGCGTTAGCTTTCCCGACGGTTGGGCACTTGCCCGATCGTCAAACACCCAGCCGGTTCTCGTCATGCGATTTGAATCCTCAACATTGGCAGGAATGGAAAGAATCAAGAATTCCTTCGAGAAGATCGTGCAAAAATACCTTTGAAGCTCTCACCCGTGGCACTGCGGAGGTGCCGAAGGCACCGACTTGGCTCTTCGCCGCCCACGCCCTGCTTAACCGAGCTTTCCTTGCAGAAAGAATGAAATTACAAAAGCGTAAATCACCAAGGATTCGATCAGGGCCAGACCAATGATCATTGGAGTAAAGATTTTCGGTTGAGCCGCGGGATTACGGGCAATGCCGTCCAACGCGGCCGCAGCTGTCTTCCCTTGGGCAATCGCGCCCCCGGCGGCGGCGATACCAATGGCCAAACCAGAGGCCATGGCCAACAGGCCCTTGCCTCCATCACCGCCAGCCATCATCCCCTGCGCGAACGCAGGACTGGCCGCCATGAAGGCAGTGATTCCAACGAGGATTTTTACACCCGTGGCGGCTTCGCCGCCCACGCTTTGAGTCGAGTTTTTCATCGATTGTTCTCCCTTTGTTTCGTCATCATCAAATTCAGTGTCTAAGTCAGGCTCTGATAGATGTCTAATGATCGTGGGCCGTCGCCAAAGCCACGTAAACCATCGACAACATCGTAAAGACAAATGCTTGAACCACGCATACGAAAATCCCGAGAAGGTAAAAAGGAACAGGCAATCCGATCGGAAAAAGATCAAGAAAAATTCCCACCACCGTGTGGTCGCCACGCATGACATTCGCCAAACGAAGCCCCAGGCTCACCGGCCTGACCAGATGGGAGATCAACTCGATCACAATCATCATTGGAGCCAGCCAAATAATCGGTCCCATGAAATGTTTCAGGTAGGACCTTCCGTGTTCCCTGAAACCCAGAAAGTTATAAGTCAGGAACATAAAGACCCCCATGGCCAATGTCGTATTTAGATTTTCAGTGGCTGGCGACATGCCCGGGAAGACCCCCAGAAGGTTATTGACCAAGACAAAGAGAAACACTGATGCGAACATTGGTACAAAAGGACGTCCGTGCTCTCCGATGACCATCTTGACTAAGCCATCGATCAATTCCGTGATGGATTCAATGATCCCGCGAGTCGACAGCGTGCGGGCCGGAGCAACAGCATCGTCGCCTTTTCCCAGACTCCTCCGCCCCCAAAACGTCAGACCCACCAAACCAGCGCTCACAATTGCAGCAGTTGCAACATGGGCATATTCGTGGCCGACTCCTGGAATGAGAGCAGTCAATGTGAAACTCATGCGTGACCTTGTACCTCTGAGAACTTTCTTGGTGTTAACATTGAATATATAACGGCCGCCACGGCAAATAAGCTTATCCCAACCATGAATGCAACGTGGTCGAACCAGCTGATCGACATCAATTTATAAATCGTAAATCCGAGGAGCGCGTACTTACTTACAATAATTGCGACGCCAAGAGCAATCAGTTTCTTTCGCAAAAGGCCGCCGCAAATGGCTGACAATATCAAGACATTGGCCAGCATCACAAGCCCTCCGGCGACAAAGGAAATGCTGGCTTGCCAAGATTCAACGGAAAAAATAGCCGTTCCGACGACAATAAGACTCGCCTGAATCAAAAGTAGAGATCGCATGATAATAGGGAGTTATCGCAAAGTGAGATTCGGCACAAGTATTAACTGTTACTACTTTTCCTGCTTCTCCAGCAGTTTAAGCATTTGCAGTAAATGAACAAGCCACCCCACCAATCCCAGCACGGAAAAAGAAATCACCCCAAGCCCTTTGAGGCTGAAACGCTCGTCCAGCCATTGCCCTATAAACAGGCAGGCGATGATCAGGCCGACCAATTCAAAACCCATTCCGGCAAAAACAATGTACTTTTTCATTTGCGGAACCCGCGCGCGCCCGGTGCGTTGATCATTCGTTCCTTGAGATGCTTGAGTCGCCATTTTATATATTCCGGGACCGGAGATTCGGACTCGATTGATTCAAGAACGCGAACAGCGCCTGAAAAGTCTTTCATTTCCTCAAAGCAAACCGCAAGCGTCATAGGCACATTCTCCTTGATGGCCCGATCGCGCGAATCTTTCATGAGAGTTCGCAGCAGCCCCACCGCCTCGGGAAAGCGCTTGTCAGCCGTCAAGACATTAGCTTTTAGCAACATCAAATCAAATTGCATATTCTTGCTTTCAGGGACGCGTTGAGCCTCCTCAATTTCATAAAGGGCCTGCGAAAAGCGGTTGAGATGAAAGTGGGATCGGGCAATCTTAAGGCGGTCTTCGATTTTTAACAGCGGATCCCTCTCCACCCCGAGGAGTTTTCCAGCTTCGACAATCACCCTTTCGTAATCGCCAAGGTGTTCGAAATAAATCGCCACGACTTGTCGCTGAGCCTGAAGTGTTTCAGATGGATCCTGCGAGTGGTAGGCCAAATTCTGGTAAAAGACCAGGGCCCGACGATAATCCTTAAGCTCAAAGTAGGCGATGCGCGCCCCCTCCCGTGAAGCTTTCAACAACTCGGGGCGTGAAGTATCAAGTTTCAGCAACTTTTCGTAATGAGAAAGGGCCTCAAGCCAGTGGCCTTGGCGAGCCTCGCCCTCACCGCGATGAAGCTCTCGTTCAATCCGACCTTCACAGGCACAAAGAACGACAATCAAGAAGGAGAGACGGACGAAGGGGAGGCCCATGGGACAACCGAGCCACGAAAAGAATCTACGATTGAGTCTGCGACTCTGTTGACTATTGAGTCTGCGACTCAGTGGTGCCTGATGTTTCCGACTCATCATTCTCGACTACGGCCTCGACTACGGCGAAACCTGTGACGCGTTCATCTTTTGCTTCGAGATTAATAAGCCGAACTCCTTCAGTATTTCGGCCAATCACTGAGATATCGGAAACTTTCATTCGAATGACTTGTCCCTTGTCGGTCGTAACGATCACTTCTTGATCATTGTGCACTTTTCGCGCGCCCACCACGAAGCCGACTTTGTCGGTGGTTTTCTGGGTGATGATACCCACTCCACCGCGTCCCTGGACCCGATATTCTTCAATTTCCGATCTCTTTCCATAACCACACTCGGTAACCATCAGCACCGTATCCTTGCAATCCTTTTCCAAGACGTCCAGCCCCACCACCACGTCATCCTTGGAGAGGGCGATTCCCTTCACACCCCGCGCCGTTCGTCCCATGGGACGCACGTCACTCTCATTGAACCGAATGGACATCCCTTCGCGGGTCGCAATGAAAATATCGCTGTCCCCATAAGAGAGTTTGGCGCCGATGACGTGGTCCTCGAGATCCGTCGTCAAGGCAATAATGCCGGCGGTGCGAGGATTGGAAAACGCATCCAGCGCCGTTTTTTTGATAATTCCTTTTTGTGTCAACATGACCACATACCGGTTTTCCACAAATTGTTCCACCGGAAGTATGGCCATCACTTTTTCATTCGATTGCAACTGGACCACGTTGGCGATCGCTTTTCCTTTGCTGGCTCGGGTTCCAAGGGGGAGGCGGTGGACCTTGACCCAATAAAGCTTTCCCTTGTCGGTGAAGACCAATAAGTTGGTCTTGGTGCTGGCTGTAAAGATATTCGTGACAAAATCTTCTTCGCGGGTTTCCATCCCTTTGAGGCCTTTTCCCCCGCGCTTTTGCAGTCGGTACTCCTCCACCGGGATGCGCTTAATGTAGCCTGTGTTGGTGACAGTCACGATCATTTTTTCTTCGGCGATCAGGTCCTCGTCTTCAATATCCGACAACTCGCCGATGATTTGTGTTCGTCTTTGATCGGAGAATCTTTCTTTGATCTCGTTGAGCTCACCGATGATGATCTTGTCGATTTCAGCCACATCGGAAAGAACCTTCCGCAACCAATCAATCGTTTTTCCCAATTCAGCCAGCTCATTGTCGATCTTTTCGCGCTCGAGACCGGTCAACCGCTGCAAGCGCATCTCAAGAATGGCCTGGGCTTGTTTTTCCGTGAACGAGAATTGTTCGATCAGGTTTGTCTGAGCTTGTTTGGCTTCCGCCGAGGCTCTTATTGTCTTGATGACCGCATCAATTTGCTCCAGCGCCTTTTTCAAGCCTTCCAGAATGTGCGCTTTTTCCTGAGCCTTCTTAAGATCAAAGAGGCACCTTCGTGTCACCACGTCGCGACGGTGTTCGACGAAAGCCTGAAGCATTTGTTTGAGATCAAAGGTGACCGGCTGGTTGCGGGCATCCAGGGCCAGCATGATAATTCCAAAGCTGATTTGAAGTTGAGTGAACTTGAACAAGCGGTTCAGGATGACCGATGAATTTTCACCCTTCTTCACCAAGATGACGATTCTCATCCCTTCCCGGGAAGATTCATCGCGCAGATCGGAAATGCCCTCGATTTGTTTGTCGCGAACAAGATCGGCGATGGTCTCAATGAGTTTGGCCTTATTGACTTGGTAAGGGAGCTCGGTCACCACGATTTCTTCGCGGCCATCCTTTTTCGTTTCAATATCGGCCACGGCCTTGAGCGTGATAATCCCCTTGCCCTTCTTATAGGCCTGGTGAATCCCTTGAGTTCCCGCGATGACTCCGGACGAAGGGAAATCAGGACCCGGAATCCTCGCCAGCAAGTCATCAATCGAGCACTTGGGATATTGGATGAGATGAACGCATCCATCGATCACCTCACCCAGATTGTGGGGAGGGATATTGGTCGCCATGCCCACGGCGATTCCGGCCGATCCATTGACGAGAAGATTGGGAAACTTGCCGGGCAGAACGAGGGGGATTTCAAGTGAGTCGTCGTAGTTAGGTCCAAAGGGAATGGTTTCCTTGTCGATGTCTTCGAGCAATTCCTCCGCCAGCCGGGTCATACGGACTTCCGTGTAGCGCATCGCCGCCGGGGAGTCGCCGTCAATGGAACCGAAGTTTCCCTGCCCATCCTCGAGCGGATATCTCAAGGAAAAATTTTGCGCCATCCGCACCATGGTGTCATAGACGGCGGTGTCCCCATGAGGATGATACTTACCGATGACGTCGCCGACCACCCTGGCGGATTTGAGATAAGCTTTGTCGTGACTATTCCCCATCTGATACTGCGAAAAAAGAATCCGGCGATGAACTGGCTTTAATCCGTCACGAACATCAGGGAGAGCGCGGCCCACAATGACCGACATGGAATACTGAAGGTAGGCCTCCCGCATTTCCTTGTTGATATCAACGACGGTGACGCCGTTTTCAGAAGTGTTGTTCATTGGATCTCCAAACTAAGGGTCTCACCAAGGGCCTGGTCCTAAACATCGAGTTCCCGCGCCATCAGCGCGTTCTCGTGAATAAATTTTCGTCGCGGCTCAACTTGCTCTCCCATCAAAACACTAAACGTTTCGTCCGCCGCGACCGCATCGTCGACAGTCACCTTCAACAAGTGACGATTCTCGGGATTGAGAGTCGTCTCCCACAATTGCTCGGGGTTCATTTCTCCCAAGCCCTTGTAGCGTTGAATATAATATCCTTTTTTCGTGGTTTCCATGATCGTTTCTTGCAGGATTTGGTATGAATCAAAGATCTTTTCCTGCGCGCCAATGGAGACCTTCGCCGGCAATTCGGTCACCGTTTGAATCTTACTCCACAAATTCTTTAACTCAATCCATTCCGGCGAATCGAGAAATTCCTTTTCCAGTTTCGTGGTCATCTTCTCGGCGAATCTCGCTGTCGTCACCTGATAGTGAAGGCCATGGCCATTTTCGGCCCGAGTCCAACTCACTTCAGTGATCCCGACGTCGGCATTTTTCTGGACCCACTGCTTGAAATCGTTGAGAAACCGTTCGATGGCCTGTGAGTCTCCAAGGAGCACGGCCGGCTCTTTCACTCTGGAGATGAAATAGTGAATCAATTCAGGATCGTACTTGGCCCGCGCCGCCCTCAGAAGGCCGAAATATCTTTGAATATTCTCCATGAAGGACTGAAATTCGCCTTCACCAACTTTTGACTTAGCAGAGATGAGTTGAACGTCTTTCAAGCCCGTCGACAACAAGAACTGGGTCAGCGCATGTTCGTCCTTCAGGTAAGTTTCCGCTTTGCCCTTCTTGGCGCGATAAAGCGGAGGTTGCGCGATGTACACATAACCCCGTTCGATAATCTCCGGCATCTGCCGGTAAAAGAAAGTGAGCAGCAGTGTGCGGATGTGCGAGCCATCCACGTCCGCGTCGGTCATGATGATGATCTTGTGATAGCGAATTTTCTCCGGCGCAATCTGGTCCTTCCCAATCCCTGTGCCAAGAGCGGAAATCATCATCTTGATTTCTTCATTGGACAGCATCTTATCGAAGCGGGCTTTTTCGACATTCAGGATTTTTCCCTTCAGCGGCAAAACCGCCTGTGTCCTGCGGTCGCGCGCTTGCTTGGCTGACCCACCGGCGGAATCACCCTCCACCAGATAAAGCTCGCACAGTTTCGGATCGCGCTCCTGGCAATCGGCCATCTTCCCCGGCAACGAGCCGCCGTCGAGCGCTGTTTTCCGGCGGGTGAGATCCCTCGCCTTGCGGGCGGCTTCACGAGCCCTGGCCGCTTCAACGCATTTTGAAATAATGGTTTTTGCTATCCCGGGATTTCGGTCAAACCAATCCGCCAACTTGTCGTTCACCATGGATTCGACAACGCCTTTGACCTCGGTGTTTCCGAGCTTCGTTTTGGTTTGTCCCTCGAACTGAGGCTCGCGCACTTTGACCGAGATGACCGCGGCAAGTCCTTCGCGGATGTCTTCTCCCTCCAGGGAGACTTTCAAATCCTTCAAGAGATTCTTTTCTTGGGCATAGGCATTCGTCGTTCGAGTCAGCGCGGTACGAAAGCCTATGAGATGGGTTCCTCCCTCGATGGTGTTGATGTTGTTGCAATAAGAAAAAATCGATTCTGAATAGGAATCATTCCATTGAAGCGCGACTTCAACTTCCACCGTGTCTTTCTCGCCGCGAAAGAAAATCACATCATTGTGAACAGCCTTCTTGGATTGATTCAAGTAATCGACAAACTCAGCGATGCCGTTGGAAAATTGAAACTCCTGTTTCTTGCCAGACCGTTCATCGACAAGAGCAATAAGCAAGCCGCCATTCAGAAAAGCCAACTCGCGGAATCGCGTGGCGAGGGTGGTGAAATCGAAAGTGATCGTCTGGTCTTTGAAAATCTCCCGATCCGGCTTGAACGTGGTGGTGGTTCCCGTCTTCGACGTGGGGTCCTTCTTTTCGACTGAGCCGGTCGGTTGGCCCCGCTCGTAGGTCTGCACCCATGAGAACTTGTCGCGTCTGGATTCAACCCGGCATCGAGCCGACAGGGCATTGACCACCGAAGCTCCGACTCCGTGGAGTCCGCCTGACACCTTGTAGGTGCCACCATCAAACTTGCCACCGGCGTGAAGAACCGTCATGACAACTTCAAGGGCCGATTTCCCGTTCTTATGGGTGTCGACAGGTATGCCGCGACCGTCATCCTCGACGGTGATGCTTTCGTCGGCGTGAATCGTCACGCTGATGTGTTTGCAAAATCCGGCCAGGGCTTCATCCACCGAGTTATCCACAACCTCGTAGACCAGGTGGTGAAAGCCGCGCACGCCCGTGTCCCCGATGTACATGCCAGGGCGTTTTCGAACCGCTTCAAGACCTTCCAAGACCTGAATCGATTCAGCGCCATATTCCTTCTGCACGACATCCGTACTCATCCCTCGTCCTTTCACAATCTCCCCAGACTTTTCCACAGTCCCGGAGTTTCTTTAGGTTGCCCGTGGCTCTGCGGAGGTGCCGAAGGCACCGACTTTTTCCTTCGCCGCCCACGCTTCGGTACCTTCATGAGCTTCGCCGCCCGAGGCGGCTCCATCGGCACCTCCGCCACCCAAGTCGGTGCCTTCGGCACCTCCGCAAACGATCAAACGACTCGGCCGCCTTGAATTCGTCTGACGAGACACTTGTCCGAGTCAAAAACTCGCGGCAAATCGAAATCTGTCGTCGTGATTACGATCTGACAGTTCATGTGCTTGATCATTTCAACGAAGGACCCTCTTTTTTCTCCATCCAACTCGGAAAAGACATCATCCAACAGGAGAATCGGGGTCACCCCTAAAGCCTTTCTATGATACACAATCTGCGCCAATTTAAAAGCCAAGATTAAGGATCTTTGTTGCCCTTGCGAACAATAAAAGCGGGAGTCCTTCCCGCCAAAAAGAAAAACCAGATCGTGACGATGCGGGCCCACCAAGGAATGGCCGGCCGCAAGCTCAGCTGCTCTTAATTTCAACAAACGGTCCCGCATGGAATTGTGGATTTCTGTGTGGGAAAAGTGGATTGCGTTCGATTGCGACAAAATGTACGCGAAGTTCACCTCCGGAAAGGAAGAACCCAAGCTTGCTAACGCAGCGTTCACAGGCTGTTCCAATTCATGCAGGACTTGCAGGCGTAGCAGGGTCAGTTGAGTTCCTAAGTTCAAGAAGCGATCCTCGAGTGATGAGAGCAGCGCCTGTGTTTGCATCTCGCTGGTGTGACCGAGCTTTCGGTTGCGCAGCAACTGATTCCTTGTCCTCAGAATTTTGCGGTAATCATTCAAAATCCACTCCTGCGTGGGTCGCGCAAAGAGAGCAAGCTCATCAACCAGTTGGCGCCTCATCTCGGCCGTGCCCTTGATGGCGTCCAAACTCTCAGGGCTAAACAGAACAAGCGGCTGGAGAGTCAAGAGCTGCTTTCGCACGACCTTTTTGCCATCCACTGAAAAGCTTTTTCGCCCCTCCTTGATCAGCAGTCGCACCTGATGGTCGACTGCGGAGGTGCCGACGGCACCGACTTGGTCTGCGGAGGTGCCGATGGCACCGACTTGGTGAAAGCCGTCCAATTGGGCCTGAACCAAACTTTCGGATTCACCGGCCTGCACGAGATGCTCGACCGGGGCCCGTCGGAATGATTCAGTGGTGAAGAGCAGGTCGATGGCCTCCAAAAGGTTGGTTTTGCCCTGTCCGTTAAGGCCGATAAAAAAATTTGCGTGGCGGTCAAACTCCGTGGTCTGTTCGGTGAAATTACGAAAGTGAAACAGTCGTAGGCTTCGAATCATCAAGTGCTTCCGCTCAGCAACCGGTGTTCGATTTCAAATTCTCATCGGCATGACAACGCAGGTGTAGGATCCGTCGTTGTGCGGCCGCAGGATTCCTGGCGAAAGCTGGTCATTGATTTCAAAATCCACTTCCGTTTCATTGATGGAGGTCAGAATATCCTGAATGTATTTGGCGTTAAATCCGATTTTGAGGTCTTGCCCCTCATAGTCGGTGTCAATCTCCTCCTTCGCGTCACCGAGCTCGGGGTTGTTCGAGGCGATCTCCATTTTTCCATTGGAAAGAGTGAGCGTGATGGCCTTTGATTTTTGATTGGCGAGCAGGGAAACCCTTTTGAGGGAGGTGAGAAAAGCCTCTCGATTGATGCGAATCCGTTTTTTCAATTGCTGTGGAATAAATTGCGAATAATTGGGATATTTCCCTTCGATCAACCGAACCATGAGAACGGTGTTCTCGTTGCGAAGAATCAGTTGGGCCCCTTCGACCGCGATTTCAAAAGGCCCCTTCACCGCGTCCAGCAGCTTTCTGATTTCATGAAGGCCTTTTCGTGGAATGATCACCCCTTGGCCTTCGTTCATGATTCGCGACGAGTCGAGATCCTTTTGGACCAGGCTCAGACGATGGCCATCAGTGGCGACCATGGTGTAGCCGGCATTTCCAAGCTGTTCAAAAAAAACGCCGTTCAAATGGTAGCGAGTGTCGTCACTCGAAACGCTGTAGAGAGTTTTGTCGATCATGTCGCGAAGGACTTCTTCGGGGATTCGGATAAAACCGGTGCCGCTAAAAGTGGGAAAGACGGGATACTCTTCGGCGCTGATGCCGACGATCTTTGAATGGTATTTGCCTTGGCGGATCTCAAGCCAGTTGTTTTCTTTGCGGTTCAATTGGATGGGCTCTTCCGCCAGCTCCTTTGCAATTTCAAAAAGACTTTTGGCACTGACCGCCACTTTTCCTGGTCGGGAAACTTGGCAAGGAGCCTGATCCATTAGACTCACTTCGAGATCAGTTGCAAAAATCTTGAGAACACCTTGATCCGCTTCCAGAAGAATATTCATCAGAACCGGCATGGTGTTTCTTTTCTCTACGATGTTGATCGTCTTCCCGATGAGGTTGAGAAGATCCTTCTTTAGCATCTCGAGTGTCATAAGATTCCCTTCAAAACAAATTGGTCCTTCCCTAATAACTAATTAATTAATTAAATAAATTAGTAGTAGTAGTAGGAGCGTGGAAAACCCATCAAACTGGCTAACATCTTGTAAATACAGTAAAACCGCTGTGGAAATACCTGTTGATATGTACGCCCGTGTCATGCGTCATTTTGTGGACAAAAAGTTATCCACAGAGAAGTTCCCAACGTAATCCACAGGTTTTTCCACACCTCCAATTCACAATCCAGTAATATTGTGGATTCTGGTAGTTAACTCATCGATATCATTCTTAATATTGAGATCTCTCCGTTGTAGAAACTCAACTCTTTCCAGGGCATTCATAACGGTCGTGTGATCCTTGCCGCCAAAGGCCCGGCCGATTTCGACCAAGGGCTTGTCGAGGTGTTTTTTGATCAAATACATGGTCACTTGCCGAGGGACGACAATCTGTTTGGCTCGGGTTGTCGATTTGAGGTCTGAAATCCTCACTTTGTAATGGTCAGCCACCAGCTTTTGGATATCCTCCAACGAAATGTTGGTCTGTGTTTCGTGAGTACTCAAGACCCTTTTGGCGAGGTCGAGATCAATGGCCAATCCTTGGAGTTCACTGTACATTTTTACTTTCTTCAGGTTTCCCTCAAGTTCCCTGATCGAACGTTTGGATATTCGCGCGATATAGTTAACCACATCCTCAGAGACACGAAGGATTAAGCGCTCGGCTTTATACCTGAGGATTGCGACACGCGTTTCCAGGTCAGGCATTGAGATGTCTGCGATCAGGCCCCACTCAAGTCGGGACCGGTTGCGATCTTCAAGGTGGAGGATATCTTTGGGCATTCGATCACTGGCAAGGATGACCTGCTTGCGTTTTTCAATGAACGTATTGAGCATGTGAAAGAATTCTTCCTGGGTGGCCTCGCCCTTGCCAATGTATTGGACATCATCGACGAGAAGGATGTCGCATTTTTCGCGGTACTTTTGCCGGAACTTCTCCATTTCCTGCCGGCGAATGGCTGATACACACTCATTGAGGAAGCGTTCAGCGCTGACATAGTTGATGCGAAGTTGAGGAAAAGTTGAGAGGATTTGGTGACCTACGGCGTGGAGCAAATGGGTTTTTCCCATTCCCACCGGGCCGCAAATAAACAATGGATTATAACCTTGGCCAGGATTTCTGGCCACGTTGTAACTTGCGGCATGGGCGAACTCCGTATTTCGGCCCACCACAAAAGTTGAAAAAGTGTACTCTGGATTTAAGAATTCAGAGGGTCGCGCAGGGGTTGGAATAGTCTGCTTGATCGGTGGGGTTGTCTCGGTCAATTCGGGTAACGAGCTTTGTTGGACAACTGGAATAACACCTTCGGTTGCCCGTGGACCCGTCACCGTCACATCAATTTCATAGGGTAATCGGTAGAGATCGGAGACCTCAAGATAGATTTTTTCGAGCAGGTTTTCGATAACGAAATATTGATGCAGCGGGGTCGGTACCCCCAAGATCATTCGGGGGATGGTGCTGTTGGCATTGGTTTCCACATAGAGAATGGGGTCGAGCCAGTTCTCGATTAACTTATTGTCCTTATTGCGATTCTTAATATTTGATTTGACGAGACCCCAAAGGTCCGCGTCCAGTTGTAACGACAAGAAGTAACCCCTCTTGAATAACCCCTCTTGACCAATGTAAAGCGGCGCCGACTCAGTGCACGTGGCGGCTTGGCCGCCCACGCTCAGGACGGACTTTTTATCAGTAGCGAATAGGCAATTCAAGGAACCAATTGAAGGGTTGACCGGCATGGTGCGTTGTGATTAAGTCCAGACCTTTGTTAAAGCTTGGTTAAAAATTGCATATAGTTCACGGATACATGGACTCACGAATTACGGTCTGAATGCTGGCTTTCAGAATTCAAATTGTTGAACTCATGCAAGAAAAAATTGAGTTTTAAAGATATTGGAAAAAGATATTGGAAAATTTTTTTGGAAGAATTCAGTTTAGAACAACACAAATGATGACACCTGATGAGGAGTGGAAATGAAACGCACCTATCAACCCAGCAACAAGAAAAGAAAGACCAGCCATGGATTCCGCGCACGGATGGCCACCAAAGACGGCCGCCAGGTTCTATCCCGACGGCGTGCAAAAGGTCGCAAGAGACTCGTTGTGTCAATTGGCGGAAAATAGAGGGAGGAAGAGTCGAGTCCTCGTCCGCCGCCATGATTTCGAATCTTTGAACAAGAAAGGGCGGCGGATCACTTCAAGCCGATGGGTCGTTCTACTTTACCACCCCAACAGATTTGGTTATCTGAGATACGGATTTTCCATTGGTCGGAAAGTGGGTCCCGCTGTGGTTCGAAATCGCCTTCGTCGTTGGGCCAGAGAGCACATTCGGCACTTCCTGAAAAAAGGAAAGGATTGGCCAGTTGATATACATCTCATCGTTCGTCCCATGGATCAGGAATTCTTTCGCCACTTGGCTCATAATGAATTTGAAAAAGGCATGGATCACTGTTTCAACCAGCTTTGTCGAAATTGTGAAAAAAATGAGTCTCGTGATGATCTTCGTGTATAGGGGCTTTTTTTCTCTTTGGTTCGGAGGTCAATGTCGCTTTCAACCAAGCTGTTCCTGCTTCGCGGAAGAAGCCTTTTCGATCCACCCGCCATTGGTCGCTTTGCGCCTGACATTGGTTCGACTGAGCCGGTGTCGACCTAGGGGTGGATATGGTTGGGATCCGGTGCCCCAGTCGGGCCATCATGGAGGAGCAAAGAATGAGGGATGAAAACGAGAGTCATTTTCTCGAGCCCAAGACTTTGTCGGCCATCGTCATGGTGGCTGTCGTTTTCTTCGGTTGGCAATACTATCTGGGAAAGAAATACCCTGATTACTATAAGCCAAAACCTCTGGTGCAACCTTTTTCAGGGGATCAAAAAGCTGCGAACCCGGTGGAGTCATCGGCGCAAAAATCTGAGGACGCTCGCAAAGCCGGGGCCAACGGTCATTCAGGACTACAAGGTTCCACAGTCGAAGCCAAGGGGAAAAGCCTCTCACCTTCGGCTCCCAACGTGGGCGGCGAAGCCGCCACGGGCATGATTCCCGAACAGCATTTTCACTTTGAAAATCAGCTTTTCTCTTTTGATTTATCCTCCTTGGGAAACTCGATTCGCAACCTCACGTTGAAAGACTATGTCGATCGCGACAAGTCACTGATTCGGTTTGGAACGGACGATTCAGGACCGCTTTTTTCGATTCTGCTGAACGGTGATGAACCAGCGCCGTTTGATCTTCGGCAGACTTCTGAAAATTCCTTTGAAGGTCTCGCCAAATCGCGCGGCGGAGATATTCGCAGCCAAATGCGAATCGACCCACAGACGGGAAAGATGGAAGGGGAGATCTCGGTTGAACCGACGGACTCCTTTAAGGACCTGACCGTGGTGCTCGCCGAAAAAATGATGAAGCCAGGATCCTCCAGCCTGTTTATGCCGGCCGTTGATAAACAGGAGTTTATCGTCAAAGAGGACGGAAAGATGGAAAGGCAACCGGCAACCGGGAAAGATCAGATTTCACAAGGTTTTCATCGCGCTTCGGTGGTTGCCATTGGGAGCCAATATTTTGTCTCCGCGTTTGTGGATCACTCGGATTTGATTCCGTCGGCTCACGTGGAAACAAGGGACGGAAAAATGCTGGCGTCCGTGGTTTACAGGCCGGTGACTCGCGGGCAGCCGATGAAAATGAAGTTTGTTACCTACACAGGTGGCAAGTCCCTCGAAAGGCTGGAGGCCATTGATCCGGAACTCTCCGAGATTGTGAACCTGGGGTTTTTCGGTGCGATTGGCAAGATTCTTCTGCAGGTTCTGCGTTGGGCCCACTCGGTGGTCGGCAATTGGGGTTGGGCGATCATTATTCTGACGTTGCTTGTGCGAGCTCTGGTTCTGCCCTTTAACGTGGCCTCCTACCGTTCAATGAAGAAGATGCAGGCCATCCAGCCCATGCTTCAATCCCTGCGGGAACGGTATAAGGATGATCCGGCGGCTTTGAACCGGGAGTCCATGATCCTGATGCGTGAGCAAAAGGTGAATCCCCTGGGTGGGTGTTTGCCGATGCTCCTGCAGATGCCTGTCTTCTTTGCGCTTTACCAGGTTCTTGGACAGTCGATTGAGCTTTATCAGGCTCCATTTATTGGCTGGATCCATGACTTGAGTCTGAAGGATCCCTTATACATCCTGCCGGTTCTTATGGGCGCCGTGATGTTTCTGCAGCAAAAGTCGACCCCGACGACCATGGATCCGGCTCAAGCGAAAGTTCTGCAATGGATGCCGGTGATTTTCAGCTTTTTCATGCTAAGTTTGCCGAGCGGGCTGACCCTTTATATTTTTGTCAGCACATTGTTTTCAGTGGTTCAGCAACGGTTGTTTATGAGAGACCGTACGAAAACCCTGGCCGTGCTCGATGTGAAAGCTCAACGTGTGAATTGAAGGAGGCTAGATATGACCGGGATTCTGAGTCGTATTTTTGGAAGCAAGAAGCGAAATGAAGGTTCGGAAGTCGAAAATTTTATTCGCTCAACGACGGAAGGACTGCTTGAACGGGCGCAATTTGATCTGAATTTTGATATGTCCTGTGACCCGGATGAGCAAGGTTACCCACAGATCGTCATCAATTTTTCAGGACCGGATGAGGAGATTCTCAAGGAAAAGGAAGGACAGGTCATCGATGCGTTCCAGCTTTTCTTGCAGAGGGTTCTTCAGCACCATTTCCCGGATGATAAGACAAACGTGGTCATTGACTGCAACGGATTCCGTGAAGAATCCAATCAGGCCCTGATTGAACTCGCCGAAAAGTTGAAGTCAGTCGCCTTGGAAAAAGGAAAATCAGTGTACATCCGGGCTCTGGCTCCGAAAGACCGCAAGACGGTTCACCAATACTTGGCCAATGATGACCGTGTCAGAAGCCGAAGCGTCGGTGACGGACTGTTTAAGAAGATTAAGATTTATCCGGCGAAGCAGAGCCAACCGACGGAGGAGTCGGCAACTGATTAGTGCGCCATGACCCTTGTTGATCAAAGTCAGGACATCATTTGCGCCATCGCAACTCCTTCCGGACGCGGGGGACTTTCAGTGATTCGGGTGAGCGGCGCAGGCGCCCTTGAGTTGGTGCGGGGATTGGCGCCCTTCTTGCCGAACCAGATTTCAAGTCACACCGTGCACTTCGGTTACTTGCAAAAATTGCCGACAGTGGAGGAGGTCAAAGACCGGATCGAAGAGCGGATCGAAGAGCGGATCGACGACCGGATCGACGAAGTCTTGATCACTTTCTTTGAGCGCGGTCGGTCCTTCAGCGGTGAAGAAACGGTAGAAATTTCATGTCACGGAAATCCTTTGATCTGCGGTGAAATCTTGCAGGAGTTGAGCGCGGCCGGAGCACGCATGGCCAATCCGGGAGAGTTCAGTTTTCGTGCGTTCATGAACGGCCGCATTGATCTCGTGAAGGCTGAAAGCGTCCATGCATTGGTGGCCAGCCAAAGTGCCGCGGAGAAAAGAAATGCGTTGAAGCAGTTGACTGGCGGAATCTCGGAGCGAGTGAAACAGATCGAGCAATCGATCTGCCGGGTCCTTGCTCATTTGGAAGCGAGCATTGATTTTTCAACTGAGGGTCTTGAAATCATGTCGCAAGATGAGCTTCGCCAGCAGCTCCAGCGAATCAAACAGGAGGTGGAAGACCTCGTGAAGGGATACCGACAGGGAAAGATTTTCAGGGAAGGTTTTCGCGTCTTGTTCCTCGGGCGGCCGAATGTGGGGAAATCCAGTCTGTTGAACCTTGTATTGGGAGAAGACCGGGCGATCGTCAACGAGCAGGCCGGGACGACGCGCGACCTTATTGAAGCTTGGACGGAAATGGATGGACTTCGCGTCTCCTGGTTGGATTCGGCGGGATTGCGGGATGAGGCCG
>PSRN01000317.1 GCA_003176075.1 Bdellovibrio sp. | reverse complement strand
GGCGACCAGGGCATACGTGGCACCGTCGTGAAGCAGACCGTTAATGGTGTCACGCTGCGCTTTGGTCAGGGACGCGACCTTGCCTTTTGGCCGACGGGCAGAAGTGCCGGGGTTCGCGGGCGATGCAGCGGGTTGTGGGATGTTGGTTTGGAGCGCCGGCGCGGAGGGCACGGCAACCGAGGTTTCAGGTTCGGGTAACATAGGAGTAACGGGTGATGCGTGATAGTTCACAGCTCAATTTCTGGTTTGAAATCCTTTGAAATGCTTTGAAATAGGTTGAAAAGCTTTGAAAAGAGATGGAAGACGGCCTAAGGGACCACAGGACCACGAGACCACGGACCACAAGATGGGATTCTCCGCTTCTGAGGTGCCAGCTTTCGGCCCTCCGCCATATCGGGGCAGAGCGAAGGGCGCGCAGGATCTGCAGTTGGATCCAAATGCCCACCGACTTCGGAACGGTTGCTACGGATTTCGAGACTCTTACCATGCCCAAAATCCTACCTGAGTCACATGGACAAATACTGTCCATGCGCCAAAAATAGTGAGTATGAACTCCGCTAATTCGTTGCTCGTTTGGCTTGAAATGGAGCCTTTCTACCATTTCCTCCGCTTGAAGCCCTGCTGCTGGCAACCGCGGCGGACACCTACGGCATCCAGTACGCCACCAACATCAGCCCGACCACCACCTGGACCGCCCTGACACAAGTAACACTCGCGCAGCCAGTGCAGTTGTGGGTGGACACCAACGTCGACGTTGCCGCCGGCAATAACCCGCACCGGTTCTACCGAGTCGTGGCTGTCCCGTAAACGAAGCGAAAGGTGTTATCTGTTCTGACTCGAAAATGAACGATGCCATGGGCTGACCCTGGGCTGCCCCCCCAAGGCCATCACGAGGTAAGCCGGTAATTTCACCCCGCTTGACGATAGCCTCCCCATATATATCCTTCTTCTGGATAATGAAACTGCCGAAGAACTGCAACGTCTCAGACAGGCACTCCATGACCAAAGGGGGCGTACCAGCATAGGTCCGTATGCCGATTGAATTGAGCGAAACCTTTTGGGAGAGTTGTTGGGCTCGCCAAAACGGAGCCGGTTCTAAATTAAAGGCGGCAATCTTGGCTGCGGGGTTGGGGAAGCGAATGGATCCCCTTACCGTCAGTCATCTTCCAAAGCCTCTTTTCCCGCTTTGCGGAAAAATTCCGATGTCGGAAGTATGGGTGCGTAGGTTTGTGGAATCAGGCATTACTGATATCTCCATGAACCTCTGTGTCCTGAGCAAAACCCTCAAAAGGCATTTCGGCGACGGTTCAAAGTTTGCCGCTCAAATCACTTTCGTTGACGAAGAAATCCCAACTGGAACCCTTGGCGGAGTCTGCAAACAAGGCCTTGGGAGTGCGGCAAAGCGGCTTTCTCATGACCCTCCATTGCAGCTTTCACCTTTCGGAGGCGACACGATTATTGTGCCAAGTGGTGACATCGTGACGAATTTTGGCGCCGAATTATTGGAGCAGGTATACCATTTCCACAAGAAAGTTGGTTCTGCATTTACAATTGTCCTCGTTCCTGTGCCTTGGGAGCGGAGGGGAGACTTTGGGACTGTGGTCATGGATTCGCACGAAAAAAGGGAAGGTTTGCTCTCCGCTGCCGGCCCCATCAAGGAATTCAGAGAAAAGGATCCAGATTCCCCAAGCAACCTTAACAATGCCTCGATTTACATTATAGAAATGGATCTTTTGCGAATCCTTGACTCGTATAGAACGACAGCCGATCCGGCACTTGTTGAGCCGTTCTACGACTTCGGGAAACATGTCTTCCCTGCCTTGCTGGGAAAGCTGCCCTATGTGTCCCTACCGAAGGGATACTCTCTTTGGGGCATCCAGTATGATGGTGAATGGTACGATGTCGGTCAGAAACGCGATTACCTGCGCGTCAACAATGCTTTGTTAGATGGAAAGCTCGACCTCAGTGTTCCTTACGAGAAATTTCCATGGGGTTACCTGGGAAATAACACTAATGTCGACTTTTCTAGAATCAGCGTGACTCCACCCGTTTTGATAGGTAATAACTGTGTTATAGAGCCAGGAGCAAGGCTTGGCCCTTACGCGGTGATCGGCGATGATTGGATAATTGGCCGTGAGGCTCTCATTCGAGATTCAGTTCTCTGGCAGCGCTACTCCTACTTTACAAAGGATGGTCGCGAAATTCGGGCGAACGAGCGAAGATTAGTGGACCGTCATGAGATTCGCAGTAAGGTCACTGTCGAAGAATGCATTGTGGTTGGCGGATCTATTCAAAATAACATAAAGGAGCAGACAGTTGATATTCTTGAGGATGGAGAACTATCAATGCTTTCCATCGACCATGTTCCAAGGGGCCCTCGCGCTTAACAAAACTCGAAAGGTAGCGCTTCAGATGTTCCAACTCAGCACCGAGGAAACCTTACAGAAGCAAGAAAGTGATTTCAAAGACTGGTCTCACTCGGTCCAATGGAAGATACTTTCGCGCAACTGCCCAAAATGCGGAGCAGACGTCCTTTGCGCTTATGGTGACATGGGGACAACGGAATTTCTGGACACGTATCACCACATTTGCATGAATTCTGCCTGTGATTTTATCCAGAAAAAAAGTGACTTTGGCATCGCTATGGGGGCACGCGAGAACACTGGGCCTGGGCCCTGCCCTTTCTGCGGACGCGCTATTTAGCGTTCCCTCGTCGCGGCTGCCAGCTAATATCACCGGCGAATTCGCCTTGGCGAACAGATCGCACAATTTGAACAAATTGGGGCCAAACCAAAGTCCATTTTATGTAATCAACAGCATCCGTCACCAGATCCAGCACTGGGTCTAATAGATCTCCCAAATCCGCAGTGCGCGATAACACGTCTTTCACTTCTCGCCCTGGTGCGATACCGCTCCAAAGTCGCCGGTCGTGGGCGTCTGAGAAGCAACCTTGCGGAAATGACTTCGCGACTTCCCCTGCAGCCCAGTAGCTGGCAAAAGTACGCTCCGACCCATCCCTGAGAGAGCTCCAGAGCTCTCGAACCTTCTGAATCCGCTTCACAGCTCTCTCCATCAAACTCCCTCTTAGCTGATCTTCTTGTGTAAATCTCCCTTCGCGAAGGGCTCTAAGCATGGCCTGTGGAAGCAGGCCGGTACCCAACCGGGTCTGTGCCTCCTTCCAGGAAGTTTTATCTTTCACATCTTCTAGACGAAACTTGAGGACTGGATTTGGAGCAATCCAATCATCCATGATGGTCCCCCAAAGCAGCGTTGGGAGGTAGGAGGCAAACACATAAGCTGGAAGATCTACCACGTTCGGCCTTGCTTTTGTTACCATAGCAGCATCAAGGCGTGAATAGCTCAATCCAGGACGCAGATCTAGCTTGTCACTCGTAAAGTGCTGCATTTCACGGTGGAGACTGTACTTAAGATGGTCATCTATCCACATGACGTTTCGGCGAAAATTGCTGAATGGAGGAAGATCAAGAATGGCACCGTCACTCAGGCAAAGAAAAGCGCCCGATATTACGGAGGTTGTTGGATGAGCGCCAACCTCTACCAATCCCTTAAGAAAATCCACCTGCAATTCCCGCTTCCTAAACCTACTTTCATTGAGGCCATACCATTGGCATATAAGTTTGTCGTTCAATGCCGACTCCACATATGTACTCCAGGCCGCATCTTTTTCGCTCTTTTTTTCCAATTTGCAAATCCGCTCGATCTCGTCCAACCTAACAACCAAGGCTGGGTGCATTCTTGTGGCAAATGCCCACCCCCAAGCCGCGAATCGCTCTGTTTTCGGCTGTAGTTCCGTAAGGACTCTCGTATTATATGATGCAGAGAATACAAATGTTGATACGTTTGTATCCCTAAGTCGGCCTTCATAGGCCTTTAGGCATGACCCAACGGCCGAGAAGAGCCCAGTCTCATCGAGTCGCTGGTCATCCTCTCTAAAGATAACATCCTGGTCCACGCGAAACACCGGGGCACCGCTACCTAAGAGCCGGAGGCGCAAAATAGCTTCGGGAATTTTCGGAATGTCGTACCGCATGTCAGGTTTATCTCCCAATACGAAGTGCTGCAACGCTTCTGCCGATGGGACGTTAACGCGATCGAGAACCACCCCAAGATCAAGCGATGTAATAAACCGGATCCTTTCGCCGAGCTGTGCGCTAACTAGAAGGCGGTTAAATCTCTCCGAGAACGCTTTCGCAAAGCGCAATTCCGGGTATTTGTCTGGCATCTCCCTAGAGCGCATGCCCTTCTGTACCCCCTCCAAAAACTGCTTAAGACCGCATGCGTAATATATGACGAGGTAACCCTCGGATCCAGGCGCCGTAAGCAGTCTTCGGAGCTCTGGTAAGTACCTGCGAAGCACCTCCAAGCCTTTCAATTCGACAGTCTGGCTTTCTGCACTCTTGACGAAGGTTTCGAAGTCTTGCTTTTCAAAGAAAAAGAAGTGTGAATAAAGGACATAGCTTGTCGGCAGAGTATTCATAGGCTTCAAAGCTGATGATCTCATGGGCACACTTGTCGTCAAGAAGGATTGGCGATACGGGAGCAGAACTCGGGCTCCAGGCAAATTGAGCAAACCCTTCAAGGCCTGGATGATGGTCATCAAGGGGGGCAACTCGATTTTCCAGGCCGTGGTCGGTGTTGTCCCGGCCACCCGTGACAAGGCCTTGTGGGAGGCCGTAGTTAACGAAAGAGGAAAGGGGGCAGACGATGGCTTAGCGCCCACCGAATTAGACATCAGGCCTCACTGAATTCCCGGAACCGCCTAACCCTCAAGCCCATTCTGCCGGTACGAGCTTCACCCCGTCCCGCCACTCCTCAAAGGCGACTACATTGGGAATATCACCCCACACTTCACGTGGGGCGTGGTCCAACACGATGAGTTGGAGGCGGCCTTTCGCGGCACCAACAACGGCCCCCATCACATTGAATACCTTCTGCACGGCAATGATGTCTTCGTCTCGCAGGCGTGGTTCATCCACGTCCTCCCCCTCTCGAACGACGAGCTTCTTGGGGAAGTAGACTTGGCTGGGCTGGTCCATGACCAGGAAACCAGGAACCGGACTATGTTCGAGGGTTAGAAAGAACTGCTGGAGGGCTAGCATCATCGCCACGTGATACGACAGCCAATTTGAACCACTGCCGATTTCCGAAAGATAGTCATCTCGTGCCGTGCCCGTAACCTTGATTGTGAGGTCGTTGATTTCGAGCGAAACCGGGTCGTCCGGGCGCTCGCAGTCGAGGTGTGGCACGAGACGGGCAGCATTGTTATTCACAAGGCGGAGAGCGCGCCGCTTCCGGTCTTCGACGTTTTCCGTGCTTAGTTCGTCTTGCAACTGCTGCATCCGCTCGCGAAGTTGAGCCACCTCGGTCCGAAGTTCAGCATCCTCTCCAAGCCTCTCGTGCAGCTTCAGCGCGTTTTCAAGGTTGCCAATAAAACGCTCAACTTTCTTTGCTTGATACTGCTTAGTATTGGCTTCCTGAGACCGTTGAGAGAGTGCCTTCTTGCGAATCTGGATCGCCTTGAGTTTTTCCGTCGCTTCCTTGACTTCGGCTTTT
>PSRN01000073.1 GCA_003176075.1 Bdellovibrio sp. | reverse complement strand
GGTCAGCCCCTTTTGCTCGGCTTGAACGCGGATCGTCCCCGCGGCGAGCGAATTCCCATCTATCATTGCGCGAATTGCGGTTTAACTCAAAGTGATGTCTCCGCGATTCAAGAGTCCTTTGAGGAACTTTATTTTGACGGCTATTATGGCGACCAGCAGGAACCTCGCTATAGTGTGCTGTTGAATTTGTTTCAATGGTGCAGGCGTCGTTTAGCCATGGGTGAGCTTAAAGAGGGTCAAGTTTTAGACGTCGGTTGTGGCGACGGTTCTTTTTTGCGGGCGCTGCCCACGACCTATCAGAAATTTGGTTTTGAACCGTCAAACCCCGGCCAAGCCAGTCTTCATCGGGCCGGGATCCAGACCGTCGACATCTTTAGCGAGACAAAAAGGCAATTTGACCTGATCACGATGTGGCACAGCCTGGAACACATATCGAACCCGAAACAGACCGTCGGGAAACTCAAAGGACTGTTGCGGGACGGAGGAAGACTGTTTATCTCCGTGCCCTACCGGCGCAGCTTACAGGCTTGCGTTTTTGCAGGAAGGTGGTTTCATCTGGATCCAACCCGACACCTCATCCACTTCGACAAAGGCTCGTTGCGAGCCTTATTGACGGGTTCCGGTTTTGAAATTGTTAAGGAGTCGACTTTTTCCCTCGAATATAATGTCTTCGGATGGTGGCAAAGTCTGCTCAATCTATTGCCTTTCGAATTTAACTGGGCCTACAAACGCTTGAAGAGAGGTGCGCCACAGCCGCAAGGGTTTGCGCCAAGCCTAAGGTGGGTTGTCTACATGCTGTTTGGATTGATTTTTCTGCCCGTGGCGGTGCTGTGTTCGCTGGCTGAGGCCGCCCTCGGTTTAGGCGGTGTCATTAACGTGACAGCAGTTCCCCTTAAGAGCGAAGCGCCTGCCAACCGATGGCCTGCCAGCTAGGCTTGCACGTCACAGGCTTCTCGGGCACTATCTGTCGTGTCGTGTTTTCAATTTTGAAGAAACCTCTTGTACCCGAAGTGTTGACGGTTCTGGCGCTGTTAATACTCGCGCTACCTTTTCAATTTACTTTTCAAGCTGACGATTATCTTTTCTTACGTCGCACGTACGGAGGAGCGTTTTTTGATATCTCGGGATACGAGAGCCAAATGACGCGAAATCCGTTGCTTTATATATTCATGATTCCGACGTTTTCCAGCCATCTTTTTGATTTTCATTTCGCCCCAATGTACCTGTACTTTTCGATCTATGTTGCTGGTCTGAGCCTTTGCTTACGGGCCCTGCACCGTGACTTGGCTTTAAGTCGGCTTGGCGTCGAATGCAGCACGGTCCTTAATTTTTTGCCGCTGGTCTGCCTCAATCCCAATCAAGCCGAGGTCCTTTTCTTTCCGATTTGCATGCCGTACTCGGTCGGTATTTTTGCCCTCGGTGGGATGGCCTATTGCCGCAGAGCTTGGGTAAAGATCTTTTTTATGCTTGTGGCCTTTACCATGCTTGAAACCTTTTTCTTGCCGGCGCTGGCTCTTCTGGTTGTCCAAAATTCTGCTTCCAAACCATGGAAGGTTCGCCAATTTGCGTCCCCGGTGGGTTTGTGGACTTTGGCGGTGGTCCTCATTTTGGTGATTCGTCATGCCCTGTCTTATGTTTTTCCGAGTTTTCATTATCCGATATCCATAGATTTTTCCCGCCTGCCAGGACAATTGGGTGAGATCGCTCATATGTTGATCACGATTTATTTCTACAAGATAAATTGGGTCCTGACTGCCGTCGAGTGGCTCGCCATTGGCTTTCTGACTTATTCGTTGTTCTCACGTCACATGATAAGAAAGCATGACCTGGGATTGCTGATTCTCTTGGTTTTGTCCTGTGACGTGCATGTTTTGATCATGCCCTATTCCGCGATGCGCGCCCATTTTGGGGCCATTTTCCTGGAAGGGGTTTTACTTGCGTTTTTGTTGGCTTTGGTGCAAGCGCGGGAGAAGCGCCTTTGGTTGCGCCGAACGATGGTCATCCTTTTCGGATTGGCCTTTGTTCTTCAGCTAGTACACGTTTTTACCATTAAGAATGCAAATTATCTTGTTTTGCAGAAAATTGAAAACGAGATGGTGCAAAAGATTGATTCTTGCACGCAACCCTGCCACCTCCACGCCGGAGACCTGAGCCGTGACCTCAAGCGCGATTGGGTTTTGCCAAGAAATTTTTGGCTGCCCTACCTGGAATGGATTCGCTTCAAAAACCGACCGGCCGCGCAGGTCGAGTTTGAAATAAGCGATTGACCCACTTAGCAGGCTTGCGACCGTCGATTTTCTGAGGGACGTCAGGGATTTGAAAGGACTTTTGCAAAGGAAGGAAGAATTGCTGGCCCGGCCTCAATACTATCAACTTGATAAGGTGTACACCTTATGGTACATTTGGTTTAGGTTAAAGGAGTTCGTTGTGCAAAATACCAATCCCAAACAATTTCGGGCTGAACTTAAAGACTATCTGGATCTTGCCGCCAAGGAGCCGATCCGAATTCAGCGACGTTCTGGCGACTCTTTCATTTTATTGAAGGAAGATGTTTATCAAGAACTTCAAGCAGAGATTGTTTCGCTTCAACGGCGACTGCTCGGTCTATCTCAGGTTGTGGACGGTAGGACTACTGAATATAAACCGGGTGATCGATCCCGTCTCGCTCGGTTGAGGACCAAGAAGTAAAACTTGGCAAAGTTTATATTCTCCGACAAACCTGGATATTTACCCCGGAAATCGGATACCGACCTACGACGAAGAATAATTTTATTTGCCCCGAATCTTCTGGTGAGACTCCCATCCTGCCTCCCTCACCTGCCGGGTCAGGGTCTTAATCGTCGTCTGCCCGAGGCCGAAATGCTTGGCCAGCCATTCGTACTTCCACCGTTCGACCCTCAACTAAGAGGGCAAGGGATCATCATCGAAATCGAAGCTCCGATTGTAATCGTACTTCCTGAAGAGCCGTGTGCTGGAAATCTGCAAGCACGGTTCTGTGGTGGGGCCGATTCAGTAATGGGTCGGCCTACCCGTTAGTACAGCAGATATTGCTTTCGCTCCTCAATCCACCCCTCCTCGGCAGCGCGCAATCGCTCATCGAGCGCCTGACACGTGGCCTGTGGATCCTCAATCCACTCCCGCAAGCCAGGCCCGCCGTTAATCAGGTCAAAGGCCAGTCTTTCTGTTTCGTATTCGTACTGAAAATCCCGGTAAACGGGATAGTGCGGATAAAGAATGCGAATGCTCTTCAGCCAAAGGGTGACCAGCCGGTAGGGCTTGAAAATGTGCGGGTCGTAAAAAGGTTCGTCGACGTGAATTTGCAAGCCTGGAATAATGTGCCCTGAATGTTTGTGAAAGGTCGGCATGAAAAAACATTTCCGCAGGCGACATCCTTGCAACCACCGGGGCGACAGTTCCGCCATTTTGACTAAGATTCGCTCCATGTCGAGGTTGGGTCCGCCGATGGTTTCCAGCGGGCGAGTCGTACCGCGGCCCTCGCTCAGCAAGGTTCCTTCGATCAAGACCGTTCCTGGAAACGCTCGTGCCATGGAAAGAGTCGAAGCGTTCGGCGAAGGATTGACCCACGGGAGTTCGCTGGGCCAACCGTGGCCAGGCGCCTGATCGATCCGATAATTTTTCATTTCAACAACCGTCAAATCCGCTGCAATCTTAAGACGATCGCAAAACCACCGGGCCGCCTCGCCAAGCGTGAGTCCGTGGCGCATGGGCAGGCCCTCGGCGGAACCCACGAAGCTCGTCCATCCTTTCTCGAGGCGCAGTCCCTCAACGGGCCGGCCGGCCGGGTTGGGCCGATCGAGTACGACGATTTTCTTTTTGTGAGCGGCGCAGGCCTCAAGCACGTACAACAAAGTTGTCAGGAAGGTGTAAATTCGCGTCCCCACATCCTGCAAGTCGACGAGAAGAACGTCGAAGGTCTTCATCATTTCCGGCGTGGGCCTTCTTGTCTTGCTGTACAGGGAAAAAACCGGAATCTCATAAGCTTTGTCGCGATCATCAGGCGTCTCCTGCATGTTGTCCTGTTTTTCGCCGCGGATCCCGTGCTGAGGCCCGAAAGCCGCCGAGAGGCGGAGGCCCTGCTGAAAAAGCGCGTCCATGCTGTGACGAAAGTCGCTGGTCATGGAGGCTTGGTTTCCCAGCAGGGCCAATCGCTGACCCGAGAATTGTCTTCGCAGGCTTTCTTCGCGCAGGAGTCTGTCGATTCCAAGCTCAATCATAGAACCTCCGGCCGCCAGATCCAGTCTTCGCGGCAATGAAAATTGGGTTTTTCATTTGAGTGTCGAAGCGCCCAGTACTCGAGCCCCTTCTCCTTCCAATCAAGAATCGCGGCGAGACCCACGCGGGCGTTTTGATTGAAAACAAGATCGACAAGCCGTGGAGAAGAGACCTCAGCGCTTAAGGTAAAGCAAGAGGATTCCGCGGGTGTCATCCCCGCGGCGGCCGCGCTTCGAATCGCAACGGTGATGTGATCCAGCGGCTTCATTCCCTGGCGCAAGTCCGAAAATGAATAAGAGTTCCAATCTCCCGAAGGGGAAAGATTGATCTCGTGATAGGCCTTTTGGTTGCTTGCGCCGGCGAACAATTCAAAACAAGTTGATTTCCAGAGTTCGTCGCGTCTTCGCGGCGGCGTTGAAAAGGGTGGCCAACGAATCGAAGAATGGGTCGTCTCAAGATTGTAATTCAGTTGGAAGACTTTGTCTGAAAGCTGGAGCAAGGAAGCGGAAAGGGAATTGTCGGGAACAATCGGTTTGAAGACAACCAGGGGATGGGCACTTGGGTCCAGCATATTATTCATGTTGAAACCCCTTGCCCCAAGTTGTCAAACTTCAGAATTCCTGACTTGTTTTCAGCGCATGAATCCAGAAGGGCTCGCTGAGTGATTGTTGTTCGCTGATGATCGAGAAATCGATTTTCTGTTCACCAATTTGAATTTTGATTGCCGCAAGTATTCCCGGAATCATTTTTGTCGCCTCGACGATATTCTCCGTATTGGGGAGGATCAGCACGAGGTCAATATCGCCCCCCTTAAGATCGTCGTTCACCCGGCTGCCGTAGAGCAATAGCCGTCCGCTCGGAAATTCCTTTTTTGATGACCTGATAATGGCGACTCGATCTTCTTTTTTAAGTCGCATTTTTAGTTTGAATCAAAATGGGTGCCAGCTCAAACATCCGGCTGATCGTCCCAGTGAATTTTGCCCCAGCATACTCGTGAACCGAGAAGTTTCGCAGCTGCCGAACCTCGTACCATTGACTGGCGGAGGAAATCAGATTCATCTTTTCGGCCGTGTTGAGCACATCGATTAACTCACCCCGAAACCCAGGGTCTGCGATCAAAATCTTCGTTCGAAGGTACTTTTTCAAGAAGAGATCGCTGACCCGACCAAAGCGGGACACGAATCCCTCCCATGTCTCAAGGCTCTCCTCATCGAGTCGATCCTTCTCGCGGGTGAGTATCCGAGCTTTGTCGTAGCTGTACTCCAAATGCGCGACTGCCTGCCTCAGCTCTTGCATTGACTCTCGAAGAATTTGGTGAAGGTTTTCCGAACGCAAAGCAGTAACTCCTCAGACCTTTGACTTTCCGAATGTCGAGAACCCCACTGACTCCTCGTCTGAACAAATCCTCGACTAATCAAATCCTAGTCTAGATAAATGACACTTGTTAACCTCAATGGCAACTGGCTAAGGACGCCTTCTCTCTGAAAACTCGCGGAGTTTCCGAAGCCACTTGTGGCGTAGGCACCGACTTGGTCCTTCGCCGCCCACGCATGTTCATCCACTCTTCATCCACGATGTTGTCCGTTGGTACATAGCGGCGCGCGCAAGTAACAATTCTCTGGGTCTGGGTCTTCGAAAAACCACAAGGTTCTCGACAAAAGCCACTGAGAGATCGAAAGCCATAGCGAAGAAAAAGGGGTCAATTCAGTAAAGACGCTCCACTAAGATTTGCGCGTTGATTTGCTCTTTGCGATGGATCTCGTTCGCCAAATTGATTGCGCCGTTCAACTCGTCACGAATAGTTTTGGCGT
>PSRN01000230.1 GCA_003176075.1 Bdellovibrio sp. | reverse complement strand
TATTTATTCAGTCCTCAAGAGCCAAATTCAAAACACACCTTCAAAGTCTCTTTAGGGATACCCTCCTGGAACCTCCAACCTAACTCCAACTCTGGATACGCGCGCGCAGAGCTTCTTTCTCTTCCGGGTTTGACGGAACCATATTGCGGTTGAGCGTGAAAGAGATGTTCTTGATCACGGGACTCCCCAGTTTCTTATTAACCGAGCCCTTGATCTGGTCCTTGAGAAACACCAGCTGTTGCAGCCAGCTTGAGTTTCTGACCCACAAGACAAGGGTGCCACGACGAAGACCCACCGGTTCGGTGAATTCGGCAACCGTTGCACCAACAATTTCAGGCCACTGTTTCCAAAGTTTCCATCGTAGAAAGGGCCCAGCCAGGGGCGAGTTGCTATTTTGAAAAAGGGATTGTAGGACTTCGGCACTTCCCTTGAGGGAAGACTTGTTCTTTTCCATAATTCTGAACTTGAAGGAGGAGACGTGAAAAAGCAAGGCGAGCGGAGCATCACAGTGGTTGGCGGGGGTTTGGCCGGCTGCGAATGCGCGCTGCAGTTGGCTTCGTTCGGCCACTCCGTCGTTCTCCATGAAATGCGGCCCCAATTGACAACGCCGGCGCATCGAACAGAACAGCTGGCCGAACTTGTGTGCTCCAATTCATTTGGCAGCCTATCGCCTCTATCCGCCCCTGGCCAACTCAAGTGGGAAGCCCGGGAAATGGGGTCCTTTATTCTTCGCGCCGCCGAAAAAACGCGGGTTCCCGCCGGCCAGGCCCTAGGTCTTGATCGGGAACAGTTCGCGCGACAAATCACGCAATGGGTGGAGCAACATCCACGAATTGAAATTCGGCGCTCGCTCGTGTCTTCACTCGAAGAGATTCCCCGCCCCGCCGTTATCGCCACCGGCCCGTTGACCCATGAGGCGCTGGCCAAGTCATTGCAAAACCATTTGGACAGCGTGGGCGGCGAAGCCGCCACGGGGGTCGCAAATTTCCTTTATTTTTTTGATGCCATCGCGCCGATCGTGGCGGCGGATTCAATCGATTATTCCGTCGCTTGGCGTGCGGATCGCTACGACAAGGGGACGCCCGACTATCTCAATTGCCCTCTGGATAAGGACGAATATTTGCGGCTGGTGGAGGAGATCGGAAACGGCCGCAAAGTGGAGGCGAAAGCCTTTGAATCAACACCTTTCTTTGAATCTTGTCTTCCCATCGAAGTCATGGTCGAGCGGGGTCCGCAAACCCTGCGCTTTGGCCCGCTCAAACCTGTTGGCCTGCGCGACCCCCGCACCGGCCGAGTCCCCTATGCGGTGGTACAGCTGCGTGCTGAAAACCTCGATCGGACCTGTTACAATCTGGTGGGATTTCAAACGCGCCTTGCCTATGGCGAGCAAACTCGCATCTTTCGTCAAATCCCCGGTCTGGCGCTGGCTGAATTCTTAAAACTCGGCAGCATGCACCGCAATCTTTTCGTCAACTCGCCGGCACGGCTCTCGGCTGATCTTTCCAGCCGTCGCGATCCGCTCTTGTTCTTTGCCGGTCAAATCACCGGTGTGGAGGGCTACTTCGAATCCACCTGCACGGGTCTATTGGTCGCTCGTTTCCTCCATCAAAAGCTCACGGACCAGAAGGTTTTATTCCCACCACGGGAGACGGCGATGGGCTCACTGCTGCACGCCATCTCCGATCCTTTACGGGCCCCGCACTTTCAACCGACGAATATTAATTTTGGATTGTTTCCGCCGGCGCGCGACGACATCAAGGACAAGACTCTGCGCAAGGAACTGCAAATTGAGCGGGCTCGGAATGCGATGAGCACTTTTCTCTCCGCTGGCGGGGAGAAGCTCTCCCCATCCCCACTCAACCTTCACAATCTTTGATTGAAATTATCAAGCTTCAAATACTTTCTATGAGTATATCTTTTGATTCCCTTAGAAGCTCCTCCTTCAAAATTTTGAAGAGCTGAGAGGGGAACTCAGTATGCCAAAAGCACAGATAAAGTGGTTCTTTATATAGACGTTTGAATTTGTCGCACCGGCGAATTTTTCGGTTGCCGTGCACCAAATGGATGGGGAGGACCGCACGCCCGAGTCCTCGCTCGACCAAATCCATCATGACGTTCACGTCTCCGGTAAAATCCCGGCGAAATTTCGCTGGAACTTTCTCGCCTTGCCCTTTGTGATAGGAAAAGAAATTCTTTGTCAGATAGTCTTCTTCAAAGGTGTCGTAATACACCTCCGTGAGGTCGCCTTGGATTCGTGGCGACTCAAAGACAGCGTACACTTCATGCCCGATAAAGACACTCTCAACGCCCTCGCGATTGATGACTCGATCAAGGATCACAAAGTCAGCTTTGCCTCGAACTAAAAGATCTGGAAGTTCACTCAGCTGCTTCACCAGAAACTCGGGTTGAATTCTTGGGTGCTTTTTCAAAAACCCTTCCAGAGCCGCGACACCCACAGCGCCCAAAACCGTTGATGAACCGGCAATTCTAATTCTCCCCTTCAAGTGATCGTCGGTTGAAACCAGCTGATCAATGACTTCCGCCTCAAGAGACGCGCGCTTCTCGCAGTAGCGAAGCAGACGTTGGCCGGCCTCGGTGAGGCGAACCATGCTTGCACTTCTTTCAAAAAGCGTCGTTTGCAAACTTTCCTCGAGCGCCGCAACTCTTTGAGAAAGCGCGGGCTGTCCGATCAAAAGTTCTCTGGCGGCTTTAGAGAAGCTTAGAGTTTGCGCCACCTTGTAAAAAGCGTCGAGCTGATGGGAAGGGATGCTCATCATTTATATCAATAACTATATCGAATCTATCAATTTGATCAATTACTGCCGCGTGGCGCAATATGCCTTCAATTCAAGAAAGAGGATTACGGATGAGAAAACGAGCAGCAATTTGTCTTATTTTTCTACTGACCTTTCGTACCGTGGTTGGCGCTTCAGGGCTTTGCTCAAGGGTCCACAAGAGTGGTTTGCTTTATGCGACCGATACCCTTGGCCCTCTTTACGCCACCCTTACTTCGCGCGAAGAGCTCCTTGCGCACGACAAGACAGCAACATGGCGTGAGGCCAAGGCAAAATTCGTTAGAAACGGAGCAGGTGAGGAAGAACTCTACATTGAAGGGCTGCAAGTGATGAGTGAATTTGAAGCGCCCTACATGAGAGAAATCGCACGGGAAGTAACCATTCACGGTGGAAAGATCTTAAATGTTGGCTTTGGCCTTGGAATTATTGACAGAGAAATCGAAGCGCTTCGGGATGTGACCGACATCAGTGAACACCACATCATCGAACTGAACGATGAGGTGGCGGACCGCGCCGAATCTTGGCGAAAACAGCAACGATATCCAGAGCGAATCTTTATCCATCGTGGTCATTGGCAAGACGTCGTGCGTGAGCTCGCCCGAGCCGGCATCCTCTTTGACGGCGTCGCTTACGACGCATTCCCTCTTAAAAAAGCAGATCTTCATCGGGACTTTATCCCTTTCTTTGAGACCATCATGGACATCAGAATTGTCCGGCCAGTTACCGGCGTTATTTCGTTTTATCTCGATTCCACCGATGGTCTGGGACGAAGATTTAAGGAGTTCGCGTCGAGTTTGGGTGTTCATGATTTTCAGGAACGAGTGATTCCAATTTCATTGCCCGCGGAAGAGACTCAATATTGGCGGCAGCCCTTCTTTATCACTCCCGTGCTGGGCCATATTACGTACGGCACACCTTTGTGAGAATCATCGGCCGTCCCTTCAGTTGGAAGGGAGTACCCATGCGAACAATCCTTTCCGCGGTCCTCTTTTCCGCGGTCGTCCTTTCTGCAAGCGCAAGCGTCGCGAGCGGTCACCTGAAATGCGGTCTAATTCATGGTGGATCTATGAGAAGCCCTGAGCAAGTTGAGCGAGTTGAGCAAATGAATTCGAGTTACATCGCCGGAATCATCCGTGAGTTGTCGCGGGGATTTCTCTCTACAAAATTCACTTACGTGGATGAAGGCGCCAAAATGTGGCGCAAAATGATGAAGAACTCACGGAAAAGAGAATTTGAAGACGAAATCGCACAAATCACTCTTCGACTCAAAGAAGTCGAAGAGATCGAAGGCCTCCAAGAGATTGAAGAGACCGAACGGTTCGAACATGACAACGGTCACTTGCTGAATATCGTCTATATTGGCCCCGGAGACAGTGAGAAGTTGATCGGCATCCTTCATTCAGTTGGCGTCCGGAAGCAAACGCGAAGTCTGGTCGTTGATTTTAGTCAGGGTATTTTGGATTGGGCCCAAGAAAAAGTGGCCTCTGAATTCAAGATGAAATTATACCTTCACACGATGCAAATGGATTTAGAGGAACATGCGCTTACTCTTCCTCCACCATTTCAACAAGGCCCCTCAGTTTTTCTTCTCTTGGGGCAAACCCTTGGAAATCCCCGGGACCGTCACAATTTTCTAAAGAATATTCGAGCCGGCATTCCCTTGGATGGCCGGATCTTTGTGGGGGTCTATCTATATGATCGGGAAAAGACCGCCGCGCTGGTGAGCGAATATCGCGATCCAACTTATATAAAAATGGATAATTGGCTCCTGGAAAAGTTCGGGCTTATCGACGGTGTCAATGGTCGACTCGTGGTCGAATTCGACGAAGCGCACAGGAACATCCGAGGGTTCTTTGAAGTGACCAAACCCACGGAGGTTATAGCCAGTCAATTCGGAAGTTCAGGGTCTCTTCACCTCGGGAAAGGAGCTTTGATCGAAGTCTTTCAATCGCACCGATTTACTCCTCCGGAACTGAATGATCTGTTTGTTGGCAGCGGACTGCGAATCTTATCGGTGGACACCATTCACGATTCGGATTATGCGCTCGTGCAGGCCGTGCCTATCCTTTAGGTTTCCTGAACTCTGATTCCAGTGGCACCGATTGAACAGGTTTGGCAGATCAGTGTGGGATTAGGGAAGGATTCCTTGGAACTCTACCAAGCTTCCACTCTAAGCCCCGGAACACGTGCAAACTCGCGGCGATCCCGTGTGATCACGGTGAGATCATTTGCCAAGGCAATACTTGAAATCATGAGGTCAGCCTCGCCGATCTTCGTCCCGGCCTTTTCCAGAATGGCTCGACTGGTGTCATAGTAATCCGCAATCCTTTACTTTCCACTGAAATTGACGCGCAAAAATGAAAATCTGGACGAGACATTAGATTTGCATTCGAGACCTGGCGAACCCCAGACTGGCTAATGCTTCCCGCTAGCTGCCTTTTGATCCGGTTTCAGATGTTGCTTTCTCGCACATGTAGGATCCAAGGGGGAAAGTGTCTTCACGTCATCGAAGGGCTTTCTTACAGAAGGCAATGCCGCTTTAAGTTTCTTGTACTCTCGAATCGTAGTTGACATATCGGCTTCGTCACTACAATCGGCGTCGTCACATTTATATGTAGCACCACCCTTGATGCTATTAACCGTTATGCCAGCAACAAGAGCCGCAGGACTGACGTTTTGAAGAAGAGAATAGGGCAGGGCAGGTGCTAAATCCAAGAAGGTGCTCCCCCCGCAGGGTTGTTGCTTTCAGGGCGCCCTGACGGGGGGAGATGAGTTTGGATGAATGCATTCTTGAGGGACCCATCACGTGAACAGGGTGGGGGTGATCAGCCCTTCCGTTGAATGCAACCATCACTGCATTGGGTGAAGTTTGGTTCGGGTTATTGGATCATTCGTATTGTCATATCCCAAGACTAAATGTTTTCGTTGAGTGTTTACAATTATAAGAATTGAACGATTTCGACTGAATTTGAGACAGCCGCAAAAGGCGCAAAAGGTGCCAGGCCCTGTTTCTTGCCGCGAACCGACACGCCATCAGAGACCAGTCGATGAGCAGGGTCATGACTCAATTAAGGAGAAAATAAGGTTAGCGAATCAGCGGTTGATAAACTTGAAAAACTCCTTTAGTGAAAAAACTTAGAAATGGTAGCTTGTGATTCCCAACCGCGGCGGCCTTGCCATGAACATTAAACTTGTCGGTTCTTACTACACCAAGATCGTTAAGTCTCTGAAGTATCTGAACTACACATACCAGCGCGTACTCCAATTACCTGTCGATCCCACGCAGATGAGCGATCCAGAAAAGGAAGTTTGGGATGGTTTTGTCACTCGCTTTGCACGCTCCTCCGACCTTTTCCTCTCAAAATTTGTCAAAGCCTATGTGCGAGCGGACGATCCTGCGTTTGATGGGTCTTTTCGTGACCACTTAAATCGGGCGGAAAAATTAAGGCTGATAGATTCGGTCGATCCTTGGCTCGAAATCCGTGAGCTTCGTAATGTGCTTGTGCATGAATATAGCGATTCTGATTTGAAAAATATTTTTGAGAAAATGATTCGCTACACTCCGATGGTTCTTGATCTTGAAAAGCGGCTGGCCCATGCGTCTCAAGGGTTCTGAACTCCGGTCTATTCTGGTTACGATCAGCCGCCACACCAAGGGCCTGCCCTGCCAAGTCTATCTGTTTGGAAGCCGCGCGGACGATGCGAAACTTGGAGGTGACATTGACCTGCTGATTGTTGCCGACGAGCCGCTCAAATCATCTCTCCTGGAAAGAAAAGGTCGCCTCAAGTCGGATCTTTCTCAATCGCTGAATGACCAACGCGTTGATGTTACGGTGGCTTCGTCAGAGGACCTTGTCCGTGATGATTTCCTCAAATCCATATTCCCAGGAGCCGTTTCCCTGGGACAGTGACGCCCCTTGAGTCCAATACGAATCCCATGCGAGCCAAACCTATGGATTACCAGGACTCTTCGGACCCTCGGGAGCCTGACCGGGCTTGATTCTTGACCGGTCATCTTGCGCTTCTCCGAGGGCTTCGAGTTTCTTAATCTCTTCCATTATTCTTGCAGCCCACTTGCGGGCCGACGACGGTTGGCGATGGACACCATCGGGCGCTGTGTCCGCAGGCTTCGGCTCTGGCATTAATTTTCGACTATCCACGAGAGTGCATCGTCCATCGATCGAGCCCTTCAGCGAATCATAGAACGCTCCTAAAGAGGCCTTGTATTCCACATTCTCTCTTCTGTCCTTTTCGATCCTCTCAATTGCTTTTGTTTTGGCATCTCTCTTCAATGCTTCGAAAAACGCTTTTTTCTCCTGTTCGTTTCCATCGATTGCGTACTTTCCGGCGTTTCTCTTAAATTCTTGAGAAATTTTCGCGTTAAATTCGGCTTCATCAAACACCGGTTTTGTTTCATCCCGTTCAGGTGGACCAATCCAAATGCAGGAATCCACATTCGCAACTTTACCCTTAATTATTTTGGCCATATCTGAGTACTCATCGCCGGCCAATGTATCTTTGGGACCCTTATTTATTCCCAGAGCAACAACAACACGATCAAATTTTTTCTTATTTCTTGCCGTTAGTGCCGTTAGAATGTTCGCCAGGTCGTGACCGGTCCCTGTGGTCGGGTCACTGCAAGGTTCCAGGTCTCCTTCGTCTGGATTGCCCTTTGTGAACCAATTGGTGCACCCCAGACCCCCCGTGCAAGTTCTGCAGGTAAAGTAGGAAGGGGGGTCATTCGATCGCCGCGGAAAACGACCCTTGATCCAATTGTTTGGCGAACTTCCGGTCGCGCAATACAGGGTTACCGACTCAGTCGGTGACCTTGTAAGGCTTTTGACAATTTGAGCTCCGAATGGGCCGCATGTCAGCGAGTCGCCAATCAACAAAGTGTCCCTGGCCAGCGCCCATGAAGCCACAAAAACTATCGATATAAGAAATAAGAGTCCCCGCAATAAAGTTTCCAGTGCAACCAAACGGTTAACAAGCTGAGTTGAAGATGGCCACCTGACGGGCCGTCTG
>PSRN01000267.1 GCA_003176075.1 Bdellovibrio sp. | reverse complement strand
TTCATACTCCGTGTCCTCTCTTCGCGTCTCCTGTTGACGCATTTGCTTGGACACGAAATTTCTTACACCACCAATTTTCAAGAACGGCGAAAAGGAGACACCAGACAAAAAACCCTATCGGTTGCAGGACGTGGTAATGGCGATCAAGCAAGCTTACCTCAAGAACGACGAAACTTTTCCCACGAAATTCCCATTCTATGATTTAATTTCCAAAGTGGCGCAAAAACAAAATCCCGAGATGCCCGTCTCTGCCTTCACCATGGATGAGCCCGAGGGCGCTAAACCGGTTCAGCGTCAACAAAGGTAACGAAAAAACTTAGTGGAAGCGCAGCCGGCTCCACTTGACAATTGTGCTGTTGAGTTCCCAAACTGGAAGAGTGGGACCGCTGCATGATGCGACGGCCGAGGGGGACGCATGGAGAAGCTTTCTGAGAAACTATTTTGGATCAAGGAACTTGTCCGCGCCGAAGATCAGATGGAAGAGTCCGGGATGATCGACCTCGCGGTGGGCCTCGACAATGAACGCACGCTGATCAACGAAACTCTCCGCTTCCTCTCCGAAATCAAGAATCAGTTGACCGAGGCGGCCAGCACTTTCAATGAACTCAAGACGTCGCCGCTCGGCCGAATCAAGATTTACGGTATCGCCAAGACGCAAGCTGATTTCATGCTCTTTCGCAACGGCTTTAAAATGATTTTTTCAATGAAGGAACCAGGCGTGATTTCCATCCGATTCAATTTCATGGGCCCGAATTTTCTCCCCACGGCCGTCCCCAGCATACAAAATACGAACACGCCGCTGACGGAAGAGCACTTGATTCAGGCCCGTAAAGGACCTTTTCATGAGATTGTCTGGACCTTTCAAGAACAACCGATTCAGGTCGCCAGCGTCGTACGTTATCACCTGACGTTGTTCATCAAGGAAAGTTCCAAGTAGAAGTCGAGATCGGAGTCGAGGTAGAAGTCGGGGTCGAGGCAGAAGTCGAGGAATATCATCAACATGTTTGTCATCAACGGAGGATTTATGAAGAAGCTTCTCATTGTTAGCGCCGCGGTATTGTCACTTCACCCTCTCCAGACCTTCGCACAGGCGCGACGATCTTATTCATCGCTGAGCGATCCGACCCCGGCCGCCGGTCGCGACTACACAGTGGCCCTCAAAGGAAATATCAGTTCGATGAGCCAATCGGGAACTTCCACCACGACCTTCAACCTGGATTCGCAATTTGGTTGGAACCAAGGCAGTTGGGAAGCTGGACCTCGATTCACTTACCTCAATCAAACAAGCCAAAATGTCAGCACCAACACCACCCTTATCGGTGGTTATGGGGATTACAACTTCGTCCAGTCCGGCGATCATGCCGCTGGCATCACCGGTTCCCTCATGTTGGGCAATATCAGTGCGGGAGCAAACTTTAACCTCAACTCCGGCACCATCCGCACCGGCGAATCCACTTCCTACAATTCAGTGGCCATCGGTGGTGTGTTCAAATGGTTTGTGCTGCGAAACGCGCCGACAGCCATACGCTTTGAACTGCTCTACCAAACCGCCAATTACAGTGGGACGACCAGTTCCGGATTGAACTTCACGTACGGATTGCAAGTTTACTTCTAGAGCTCTTAAAGGTCCACCCATCCGCGGAGCGAATTTTCATTGACCAAGACGACAGGGTAATGAATCGGCAAGAACCAAGCCAGCGCTTCGGCAATTCCCGCGTGCTCCCGCGCGGGAGGCTTTCCCAAGGACTCAACGGAAACCGCCAGGTCGGCAATTCCGCTCCCTTGAATGGCCGCGATTCGCGCTCGAAAAATTCCTTGGTCCCGGAAAAACTCCCGCAAGATCTTGCGGACATCGCCGGGGAGAAACCTCTCATCGGGCGGCCCCGTCTGAAACGCTCGACCCGAGTAATCAACTGGCCCAGCGGAGCCTGCGGGACCGGCGGAGCCTACGGGAGCGGTGAGACTTGTGGGGTCCGCAAGACCAGCAGGGCCTGAGGGACCCGCCGAGCGCACCGCGCCCGCCTGACCCGCCTGGCCCGCCGCGCCTGCCTGGCCTGTCTGGCCAGCAAGACCCGCGAGGTCCTGCAAAGAATCCTTTTGGCGCTGGATAAATCTACCAGTCTGGCGAAAATACCAAATCATCCCGTAGGTCAAAATGTAATCGGGATAGGTCTTTTGCGGATTGACCACCAGACCAATCCCTCGCGGGGCGAGCCAGGCCAAAATCTTTTGCACGGATTCATTCCCTTGCGGTGAAGTTTGGACAGTCAGGTAAGGCCAGCCGTCAGGGCCGATCTGTGGATCCTCGGATAAGATCTCGACTCGACTTTCGGTCAGGGCATTAAGGAATCGGTCCTCCCAAAGCTCGTCGCGGTCCGCGTCAGGTGTGTCTGTCCAGTGCAGAATCGGGTTTTCCATTGCTGAGCTCTTCAATAAAATAAGCCTTGAAGTGATGCAAGGTGGAATGCAAGACGGATGAAACAAGAAGAAAGTTTTTTTTCGGGATTTGATGGTCTTTCACTATATTTCCAACTTTGGCGGAACGAAAACGTCAACGCTCACTTGATCATTACGCACGGTCAGGGCGAGCATGGCGGTTGTTACGGCAATCTGGCCGAGGCGCTGGTCGACCTCCCTCTGCAAGTGTGGGCTTGGGACTGGCGTGGTCATGGCCGCTCCGAAGGCCCCCGCGGGGCGGTGCGGGATTTTTATGAATACACGCAGGATTACGAGATTTTCCTGAAACGGGTTGTGAAAATTGACTCGTTGAGATTGCCGGTGGTTTTGATGGGCCACTCCATGGGAGGGTTGATCCAGCTCAAGACTCTCCTGGGATTTCCCGAGTACCAGCGCACTCCAATGATCTTGAGCGCTCCTTTTCTAGGCCTGGCCATGAAAGTGCCGGTCTGGAAAAAAGTAGTCTCACGCTGGGCTTATGAATGGGCGCCCCAGCTGACGATGTTCAATGAGATCCAGTTTAACCAACTCAGTTCCGATCCGAAGGCGATTGAGGCTTATCGAAAGGACTATTTACGACATCGGCGGATATCAGCGGGAGCTTTTGAGCCCGCCCTGAAAGCTGCCGGCGACGTTTTGGTCAGGGCGCCATTCTTCTCTGGTCCCATCCTTGGCTTCGCCGCCGATCCGGACCCGCTTGTATCAACGCCCCGGATCCGGGAATTTTTCGACAGGCTCAAAGGAGCGGATCAGACTCTCAAACTTTTTTCTCGCCGCAAGCATGAAATTCTCAACGATAGCGGTCGCCAGGACGCCATCCGTCTGATCCGATCTTTTCTCGAGGAGAAAGTTCTATAGATCCAAGATGTAATTCGTCGGGTTGCGCGGAACCCCGTTCACCCGCACTTCGTAATGAAGGTGGGGTCCCGTCGAACGCCCCGAGCTCCCCACCAAGGCGATAACATCCCAACGGGAAACTTTTTGTCCCACTTGCACATAACTCTGCGAGAGATGACCGAAACGGGTCAGAACACCATAACCATGGTCGATGGTGACCAGCTTGCCATAGCCCTCGTCATAGCCGGAATATGAAACCACCCCGTCGGCGGGCGCGAAGACCGGCGATCCGGGAGACGCGGCGATATCGAGACCGGCATGAAAAGCCGGCCGCGCCGTGAAGGGCGAAATCCGATAGCCAAATTTGGAGGTCACCCAGCCGCGGGCGGGACGAACATTGGGAGTCGAGGACAAAAGGCTTTGCCTTTCTGAAAGAAGTTCCCACAAGTCAATCACACTCTGCTCGCGCATCTGCGTATCATGAATCGACCTGTCGATGCGGATGGCGAGCACCTGGTAGTCCTTCCCCGGCTGCGTGCTCAACTCGCCGCGGGTTTCACTCAGCGGTTTTTTCGCGGCGAATTCGCTCTCTTGTTTTTCAAGCTCTTGGATGGGCGGCCTTTGGCCAATGGGTTGATCGAACTCCTCGACCTGCTGGTTAGGGGCCGGTTGAGCGCCCATGGAAAGATTCAGATTGCGATCTTGACTGTCGATGTTGGTGATCAATTTGAGTTTGGTCGTGAAAGTCTTCACCCGTTCCAAACTGTTTTCAAGGGCGCTGACCTTCGCCTCCACCGCTTGAAATTGGCGTTTCAGCTGATCGTTTTCAGCCTTGAGTCTTTTGTTCTCAATGGTTTCCGTCAGCAATCCGACATAATCAACAACGCCGGCGACCACGATCAAAGCGACGATTCCCGCCATCAAGCCGAGGGTTTTCACCCAAGAGGCTGACAAAACCCACTTTCGCGTGGGCTCCAGCTCATTGGTCATGAGCCACAGGGTCACCTTTTTCTTCATTGCACCATTTCTCATAATTTGCATTTGCTTACTTCAATTTTGCTCACTTCTAATTTGCTTGGTTCCTTGATTACTTCTTTAGATTACTTCCTTGTGACTTGCCTATTCGCCAATTGCAAATTCTAAATTTATTGAATCGATTATTGTATCGAAATCAACATGATGGTGACGTTGTCCTCACCGCCCGCGGCGAGGGCCCTTTTCAAGAGTTCATTGACTCCCGCCTCGTTGGGATGCTGATTGAGAACCTCACCAATCACCTGATCAGTGACCATTCCGGAAAGTCCATCCGAACACATCAGAAAAAGATCCCCTTTTTGCACGGGCCGTTCCAACACGTCGGCGATAACGTCTCGTTCGTAGCCTACACTGCGGGTGATCACGTTGCGCCCAATGAACTGCCGGACTTGATCGCTGCGGATGACGCCGGCGCGGATTTGCTCGTTGGCCAGGGAATGGTCCTCGGTGACCTGCCAGACGTAAGGTTTCTGAAAAAGATAAATTCGCGAGTCACCCACATTGCCGAGAAAAACGCCTTCCCGCGTGACATAGCAGATCACCATGGTGGTCCCCATGCCCGTCAGCTGGCTCTCACGCGCGGCCTTGTCAAAAATGTGATGGCTCGCCTCTTCATAGGCCTTTTGGATGAGCTCGCGGGGCGGGAGCCCCCGATGGCTAGGTTCAGCGAATACTTTTTCCACAGTCTGAACGGCAAGTTGACTGGCCACCTCACCACCGGAATGGCCGCCCATGCCGTCGGCCACGACAAACAGACCAAGGTCGTGATTGATCAGAAAGCTGTCTTGATTTGATTCCCGGCGGAGCCCCTTGTCCGTCCTGCACCACACATCGCATTCGACCATACCGAAAGGTTAGACTCGTCCGAGATAACTGCCAAGAACTTTTGGCCCTAACCCTCTAAATTGAGGCCATTCTGCCGATAAGTTAAGACATGAATTCCGACTCGCGAAGGCCCTTTGTCGTATACTTCCTGCTCTCTCTCATGGTTCACGTGACCCTGTGGCTGATCGCAAAGAATCTCCCCCGCACGCCTCCGCCGCCGCAATTCGAGCGTTTGTCGATGGATGTCGTTGAAACTCCGCCGGCCAAGCCCAAGGCGCCCGTCCCCCCGGAGTCTAAAGATAAGCTCAAAGTGGTGGATCAGGCCGAAAAGCCGCTCAACGACGAGATTGACGACAAAGCCAAATACCTCAGCGCCCACAATCAGAAAGTTGTCAAAGAAACCATCGCCAAGGAACACGGTGAGTTCAAAAACGTGACTGAAAACGCCCCACCCGGCGACCACGGAAGGCCACAGGTGGCGCCCGAGCCCCCGGCCCCCGAGCCCCCGGCGTCCGAAACCGCCGTCCCGCAGTCACCAGTGAATAAATTCTTACCCAGGATGGACATCGCCAAAGTCGTCAAGGACCGTCAGGAAATGGAGGAGAAATTCGACAAGGACGCTGATTTTCGCAAGCAAAAGATGGCCGAGAGAATACAACAGAAATCCCCTCAAGCGGCGGAAAAAGCCGGCGCGGCCGGCGGCGACACCAGCAAGACGCTGGATTACATCAAAGAACTGGATCCAGGTTTGGAAAGTCTGCTCAGTACAAAAGAATTCAAATTTTATACTTACTTTTCACGAATTCGACAACAACTCAACCAGCATTGGTCGCCGCGTGTGCGTTCTAAAGTTCAAGAAATGTACCGACAGGGTCGATCCATCGCATCGAGCACTGACCTCATCACCCGCTGTTTGGTGACCTTGGACAAGAACGGCAAGCTTCTCAAAGTGCAAATTATCGGCGACTCAGGCGTGCGTGAGCTGGATGAGGCCGCCGTGGATTCCTTTCGCGCCGCCGCCCCCTTTCCAAACCCTCCCAAGGGAATGATTGATGAAGATGGAACCATCAAGATTCGCTGGGACTTTATCCTTGAAGCTTAATGTCCCGCCCGCTAGTGTGGAGGCCGCGAATCAACAACCGGGAGAAAAATGAATGGCCGCAAAAGACTCCAGCAAGACTAAAAGCGAATCTACGCCCGTGGCGGCATCAAAGCCCACGCTCCAAGGCGATTCGAAGGGCACCCCGACCACCAGCGGGCTCAGACAGAAGCTGAACTCCCAACGCGAGACTCTCAACAACATCGCCCGGCGGGCCCATTATTTGGCGACGCAAATGATTTCTCAGGCCAACCACCGCCCGGATCACGACAAAGGTGATCCCAAAACCGGGGGGCATCCCTCCGCCAGCGCCTCGGCCCTGCACATCATGGGGGCGCTTCATCTCGTGGCCCGTTCGGGATTTGACCATGTGGCCAACAAGCCCCATGCCTCGCCCACCGACCACGCTTACAATTACCTGCTTGATCTCTTCCTTCGCGGCGACGGATCGCGCTTCAGCGTCGAAGAAGCCAACACGGCCATGATGGGATTGCGAAAATATTCCGAAAATGGCGAGCCTGTCTTTCAAAGTTACCACTCCGCCTACGATTGCGATCACTTTAATTTCCTTCCCTCGGGAACGGTGGGTATCCCACCCGTGAACGCGGGTTATCTGGCGCTGGCCTACCGCTTTGCCAAAGACCACGGTTACCAAGTCCCCGAGGCCCATTTTTGGGCGGTTGCCGGGGACTCGGAATTCCGCGAGGGCTCCATGCACGAGGCCATCCCTGATTTCGCCGAACGGGAAATCGGCAATCTCACGTGGATCATCGACTACAACCGTCAGTCCCTCGATGGGCCCCGCATCACCAACAAACAGATCATGGGCGGAACCGATGCGCTCCGGCTGGAGCGAACGCTCACGGCCAACGGCTGGGAGGTGATTCAAGTTCGCCACGGCCATGCCCGCAAAGCCATTTTTTCCAGGCCTGGCGGCGAAGTCTTTCAAAACTTTCTCGAGAATGGTTTGGAAGATTATGAACTGCAATCGCTTCTCCTGGTGCGGGACATGAAAGCGCTAAAAAAAGGCATCGCCAAAGAAAATCCCGAGATGAAAGACTTCCTTCAGACAGTCAGCGACGAAGAGCTCTTCGTGGCGCTTCGTGATTTCGGCGGACACGACATCGTGGCCTTGGCTGAGGCGATGTTTGAATGCAAGAAGAACAAGCGCAAACCCACTTGCATTATCGCCCACACCATCAAGGGCTGGGGCCTTCGGATGGCGGCCGCGGCGGGGAACCACTCGGCGCTGCCTTCCCTGGATGAAGTGGAAGAACTTCGCAAGGCCCAAGGACTTGATGGCTCGACGCTGTTCGCGCGCTTTGGCGAGTCATCCGCCGAGGGGCAGTTCCTCAAACGACGCGGCGACGAACTCTATCGCGACTTTCAGGCGCAACGAAAACTCAAAGAGGATAACGAGCGTTTTTTCACCAGCCAGCTCGGCGCCGCGGGTCCCCTGCCTGAGTCCCTCGAGATCAACACCAGGATCGCCAGCTATCCTCACACTCAATGGATGCTCGGTCAGTTGACCGCCAAACTCACCCGCGTGGCCAACACTCCCGTGGAGACGGCCAGCAGCAGCGTGGGCGGCGCCGCCCAAGTCGGTGCCTCCGGCACCTCCGCAGACGCCACGGGCTTGAGAAAAGACCAAAAGCCGCTGAGCGAATTGGAAAAAGCGTGGAAAGTTCCGGCGGAGCTTTTGCTGTCCATGGCGCCCGACGTGGGAACTTCGACGAACTTGAACCCCGCCATGGATGGAAAAATCTTCGGCGCCCCGACGGTGCAGGACTATGAAGCCGATCTCGGCGTGAAGGACGCCAAACTTCCTGATTTGGTCCCCGGCGAAGATCCATCGGACCGTTTCCTGCGGTTTGAAATCGCGGAAGCCAACGTCATGTCGTGCGTGGGTTCCTTCGGGCAAATGCGCTCGATCCTGGGCATTCCGCTTCTGCCTCTCATGACAGTTTACGATTTTTTCATCAAGCGGGCACTGGATCAGTATTTCTACAATCTCTACTGGCGTTCGAGTTTTATTTTGGTGGGCACCCCGTCGGGCGTCTCTCTTTCTTCCGAAGGCGCTCAACATGGGTGGAAGTCCGACTTTCAAATACCCCATCAAATCACCTGGGAGCCCCTTTTCTGCCAGGAATTGGACTGGATTCTCTGCGACGCGATTCGCCGCCACGTCATGAACGACAACGAAGGACGCACGGGAGTGCTTATTCGCGGCACCACTCGAGGAATCGAACAGAAGGACTTGCTTCACTACCTCCGCAAGCAAAGCCGCTTCAAGGAGACCCCTGTGGTGCTATTGGCGCGCAGTGAATTTCCATTGACCGGCGCGGTGGATGAAGCCAGCCTTCCCGCCCAGGCCGACGACCAAATTCTCGCGGTGATTCGCGCCGAAGTTTTACAAGGGGCTTATTTTTTGATCGATTACCGCGGCTACGCCGGTTACGAACCCGGCGACAATGTCGTTCACATTTTTGCGATGGGCTCACCAGCCACCGAGGCGATCAAAGCCTCCGAGGCGCTCCTGAGTCGGGGAATTTATGCGAACGTGGTGGTGGTCACATCGCCAGACCTGTTATGCGGAATCCAAGCTTATGAAGATCAATATGCTTATTTGCGATCGGGTTTGGGAATCAATGGCGACTTGCACGTCCATCCCACCGAACGCATGAATGGCCATGAGTTCGTCACCGTCGCCGGACGAAGGGTGCCTTTGGTCAGTGTTCATGATGGGGAAGCCGGCCTGCTCGACAATCTGGGTTCAATCGTCGGCATAAAGCAAATCTCCTTGGCGGTACGCAAACATTCCAAATGTGGCCGGCCAAAAGATATTTACGGATACCACCACATTGACGCCTCGGCGATCGTCGAAGCCTGCGGTCAAGTTTTGGCTGAAACGGCCTTGGAAAACGTCAAAGTCAGCCAAGTCACGCTGGCTGAATCGCGAATCCAGCATGAAAGCGGTCAGCATGGAAGTAGTGCGCAGCGGAGCGTGGGCGGCGAAGCCGCCACGGGGGGTAATTCGTGGCCCAACCGTCCTCACTAAAAGCCGCGTCCGACGGCGCCCGGGCTGACTATCCATTTGGGGCCGAATTGTTTGCCGCGAAAAAAGCCCAATACGCGGAAACCGTTCTTCTTGTTCCATTTTACGGCGGCAAAAAATTTCAACTCCATCGACACATCGATTTACTCAATGATTTAGGTTTCAACGTTGTCACTTACGACCAGCCGGCGGGCTATTCTTTTGTTCCTTTGTTCATGTCCCCGCAAAAAGGGATTGGCTTCAAACATGTGTGGGCTGACCAGGTCGAGGCCTTGCTGAATGAAATTCATGGCCGCAAGATCCTGTTTGCCATGTCCAACCCGGCTTCCGGGGCGATTGAAGCGATCGCCCGCCGCGGGGCCTATGATATCGTGGCGCTGATTTGTGACAGTGGACCTACCGCCAACTTTTGGGAGAGTTCGTTGAATTACCTTACAACGGAGGAGCCTGTCCCCACCAAGGTCCTTCGCATGGCGCTGGCGACCCTTTCTACCACTCTTTGGGCTCCCGATTTTCGCTCCACCTTGCTCAAGGATCTTAAGCGTTTTCCACCGCACTTTCCGATCCTCTCCATTCGGGGCTGGAAGGACCATCTGATTTCGCCCAAATATGTCGACATGGTTTTCGAACCCATCAGCCATTTGGATTGGCGAAAACTCAGTTTGCCCGAAGCGGATCACCTCACCGGACTGCGGGACTTTCCCGAGGAGTACGGTCCGGCCGTGGCGCGCTTTCTGAGTGAACTGACTCTGACTAAGCTGTGAGCCTAACGTGAGTGAGTTGGCCGTGAGACGTCCGCAGGCCCGTTATTTGATCATCAAGCTCGCGGCCCTGGGCGATTTATTCTATGCTCTTCCGGCGATCCGGCGAATCCGACATTATGATCCCTCTTGCCGTATTGAATGGCTGGTGACTGAGTCTTTGAGCGAAGTACTGACCCTTTTTCCGGGCATTGATCAAATTCACACTGTGCCGGGAAAGGACCTCAATTCACCTTCTCGTCTCACGCGCCTGCTTGCGGTATTGTGCGCCCGGCGAAAACTCGCTGGTCGTTACGACGGAATTTTCCTCCTTCACCGGCATCCACTTTACAATTTGCTGGTTTTTGGCAAGGGTCCGATTTTTCGCTTGGTGAGAGGACCCCATGCGTGGGCGGCGAAGCCGCCACGGGCGTTAGATCGCTGGCCTGGCTGGCTCTTGGGCGGGGGAAAGAATGTCGTTGTGCCGCCTCTTTCACTGCACGAAAGCCGTGCGATCGAAAAAGTGATCGAAGCGGGTTTCGCGGACACAAGAAAAGCAATTACAAGAGAAGGTTCACGTCAGCGGGAACTCCCATGGTCCGTGGAGCTGCCGACAAGAAGTTCTGGGAAAAAAAGGCGCATAGCCATTCATTTGGGTGGCGGCCAAAACGAAAAAACTGAATTTCAACTGAAACGATGGCCGCGAATGGGGGAACTTGTCGCACGCATTTTACGTGAGCGAACGGAAAACATCATCCTCGTCGGAGCGGAGGCGGAAAGGGCCGAGGCTGAGGCTGTGTGTGCAAGCCTGCGTTCGTTTTCGATGCAGGAGCGGGTGGAAAACAAAGTTGGGAGAACAAATCTCATCGAGCTGATTGAACTTCTCAGTTCGGTTGACCTTGTGGTTGGTCCTGACTCGGGCCCTCTTCATATCGCCGATCAGCTGGGGGTGAACTGCCTCGGCATCTATGGGCCCACCAGCCGCATATCTTGGGGACTGCTGGGAGCCAACAGCCGCACCATTGGCCGCGACGTGCCCTGCAGTCCCTGTTATTTGGATGATGGGAATTTTCGTCCGTGCCCCAACGACTTAATCTGCATGAAGGAGCTTTCTCTTGACGAAGTGATGAGTGCCGCGCAAGCGATTTTGGAACTCCCCTGCGAGAAGAAAAGATAAACTTCGTCATATAATTTCCCCTCCCCAGAGTTTAGCGAGGAAGCTTGTCCAATGAAGGATCGAGACATCCTCGTGTTTGCGGTCAATTCGATCTTCCGAAACCAAATAAAATTTGCGAATGATTTTTTCCTCTTTCAATGCGCGGATTCCCAGCAAATGTTTCGAAAGGATTTTCTTTGCGGACTTGACCTCGATAGCGACCTCATCGCCGATGATGAAATCGACTTCCTGCTTGTTGATGCTTCGCCAAAACCTCAGTGTTTTTCGCTTTTGAAAGTAGGACAAATAAGCTCTTATCTCCATGCAGATAAACTGTTCGAATGCCTTGCCCCAGAGATTTGAATTTCGATCAAGATGGCGAGTTCCCAAGATATAATGGCAAACTCCAGGATCAAAAAAATAGCACTTTGAAGTCTGTATCGCTTTCCTCTTTTTAGACTCGACCCAAGGCTCGAGGACGATGCCAAGCAAAGTGTCTTCCAGAATGCCGTAATATTCCCGCACGGTGGTGGCAGGCACGCCAGAATCGTTTGCGACATTGGCGTAATTAATCAACTCGCCGTTGTTCATCGCCGCTGATTTCAAAAATCGGGAAAACGGGCTCAAATTGCGAACGTGAGCCTCGAGTTTGACTTCTTGCTCCAAATACACGCTGACGTAGGCGTCAAGCTCGATTTCTGGAGCCTCCGAGGAGTAGATCGGAGGCAGACCCCCAAACAACAGGTATCTCGCTAGATTGAAATCAGGAATCTCAGGATATACCAGCAATGATAATGCTGTATATGGCCTCTATTGTCAATTGTATCATTCCTAGCGACGAATGACCCCATGGTTAGGGACAATTTCGAGCCTTTATCCCATCATAAACTTGACAGAATTATCCCTTTGAAACTTATAGAAAAATCGGCTACCCGGAAAAACTCCGTTAAAAGTTGGCGAACCGCTCGTCGTCAACGTCATTTGTTTTCACAAGTCTGACTCTATTTTGGCCTCTCAATTTGAGACACTCGGCAGCCAGCTTGCAATAGATGAATAGACGATGATCTCATTGGGCAGACTCTTGAACATGACGTTTCTGGGAGCTTCGCTCATCCTGTGGCGATTTGATGCTCACGCGGTTGACGAGTTGTTCCCGCCACCGTTCAGCCTTGCGCCTCCTCCCTTAAAGTCAGCCAAAAGCTCAATGCGTGCTTCTGACCTGGGATCTCCCACAGCAGTTCCCGCCATAGCGCCCGTCGCTGATCCCGCGGCCTCTCCCTTAACTTCTTTCGGGTCATCCAGACCCCCTCCTGTTCCTGCCGCCCCTGAGGCCGCCAATCATACCGCCAATCATACCGCCGCTCAGCCCGACCCGCGCGATCTTTTCACCACCATGAGTTGCGAAACCATCGAAATGCCAGAGTTCGAATGCTACCGTAACCATATGATTGAATTTGGACATTTCTACATTCAGCGCCAGGGAGGACAATACAATTTTGGGGCCCACGCCATAAAGATCGGCAAGCGTGAAAGTGTGTGGACAGGCGGAGGAAAGTGCTACCGGTACGTCAAACAGGGCGATGCCGGGTTCGACGGCCACCACTGCAACTATATGGGCGACTATGCTGACGAAAGTGCCCACAGCGCCAAGCAGTCACTGCCCCTTCATGCCGATAAAATTGACCTCTTCAATCTGAATCCGGATCGCCTTCAGCCAAAGGTGAAGGAACGGCTGTTGAACGCGTTCAAGGAGATCGGCATCGACCGAATCGATCCCGCCTTTCAGCGCGGTATCATCAAACAGCTATTGAGCCAGAAACCAAAAGACATGGTGATGCGCCCATTTGGAGCCATCTATGTTTACAATGATCCGGGCGGTGGTGCTGGCCATATCGAAAGTAAACTCAACGCCCGAACCTACACTTCGGATTTTCGCGAGCGTGATCCGTGGGACTTTGCTTGCCAAAAATACGGCATGAAACGAAACCTGATCGCGGCCTTTGTCCCGACTGAAGTTTTTATCTCAGCGTATAAGAAATTTCTCAATGGCCAACTTGAGGATTCGAACTACAGGAAATTATGTCGGACAAAATTAAAGCATAATTTAAATTACCATATCAGAGACGAGGACTATAAGATGGACGAGGCGAATATGAAATCAGAGCTCGAAAAAATGAACATGGCGCAGTCCACCCCGCCGCTTCCGGTCGTTCCAGGCATGACCGCGGCTGGCTCAAGATAGGAGAGGAAGAGATGAAATTCAAAAAGGTGGTTTTGATCGCTTCAATCAATTGCGCCTTGACGACACCCGGTCGGGCCATCGAACCGCAATGCAAGCTCGAGCTTTGCGTCCAGTTGCAAGCCAGGCTGGACAAGATTGCCGAGATTAATAATACTTCACCCAAACCAACAAGCGACGATGGAAAAGTGGACCGATTCAACCAATGTGTTCCATGGGCCGTCGTCGGCGACCTCCTCAGACGTCGTCTGGCGCAAAAGCCGCCTCCGGGCGAGGGGGAAGTCGATGCGATTTTAAGATTCATCGCCGCCACTCAGGAGTACGACGGTCCCAACAACCAAATCAAAGCAATTTACGGAACACGTAAGCATCCTGGCGACTATCTCACACGCATGGATTTCTATAAACAGCGTCTTCAGAGATTGTCGGAAGCGGAAAGAAAAATCGTCGTCGATCGGATTGAAAAATACGAGGAGTTTCTTAAACACGGCAATGACTGAGGCGAGTCCATTAGTGATTTTCCACCAAGGGAAACACGCGCTCGGCCTTTACGTTAATAACGGAGCTGTGCTTTTCAAGACGCCCGTGAATTTCCATTAGCATACGCGAGTATATCGTCTGGCGGTCTTTTTGATAAACATCAGGCGGAATGATGATATTGATAAAACCAAATTCATCCTCCAAAGTGACAAAGCACATCCCTTTGGCCGTCGGCGGACGCTGAGTGACGCTGACCAACCCCGCCACGCGAACCTTGCTGCCATGGCGGATTGAGCGCAAATCTTTCGAATGTGAGTAAAGAATGTAGTTGTGCTTGAGCAACTGTTCGTTCTTTTCCGCGATCGAGCTTCGCAAAATACCAAGTGGGTGGGAACCCAGCGAGTAACCCACCGCCGCGTATTCCCGTTCGAGAGCTTGCCAGTTCGATTCAAAAGGCAGGCGCATCTTGTCCTCGTTCGCGGAGTCTTCGTTCGCGGCGTTCTCGTTCGCCGAGTCCCCGTTCGCGAAGCTCTCCTTCGCGTGCCCCCAGAGAAAACTCCGCGGATCAAGGGACAAAGCTTCAATATCCCAAATCAGCCGCCGAGGTTCTTTATGCAAGAAACGAAGAGCTCCGGCCGCCGCCAAACGCAATATGACCGCCCGTGGAAGCTGGGTTCGCCGAACAAGATCCGCCAGCGACGCGAAGGGGCCGCCGTGCTGACGTGCACTGACCAGGTGATGGAAAAAATTCCGCGCGATTCCATGAATGCTCTGCAGTCCGACCCGCACGGGGAGAAGCCCTGGCGCCGAAAAAACCCGTGGCGTCTCCTCCAACGTGTATTCCACGTTGGAAAACTGAATATCGACGGGACGAAACTCAACACCGTTTCGTTGCGCCTCCGCCACCAAGACCCGCGGCGGATAAAAACCCATGGGTTGTGAATTCAGCAGGGCACAGACAAACACGTCAGGGTGATGGCACTTCAAATAACTGCTCGCATAACTTAGAAGAGCAAAACTAGCGGCATGGCTTTCGGGAAAGCCATAATTGGCAAAGCCCTGAATGGTGGCGTAAATGGCTTGCGCATTTTTGTCATCAACACCCTTTTCGCGCAGACCCCGCAGAATCCGCTCCCGCACTCCTTCCATGGTGCCCTTGCGCCGCCAGGCCGCCGACATCACTCTTCGCAATTCATCGGCCTCACCCGGCGTAAAACCGGCCGCCACCACCGCGATCTTCATCACCTGCTCCTGGAAAATCGGCACACCCATGGTTTTCTGCAAAACCGGCCGGAGATCAGGATGAAAGTATTCGACTTTTTCCAGGCCATTGCGACGGCGGATAAAGGGATGGACCATCCCACCCTGCAAGGGACCGGGCCGGATGAGAGCCACCTCGATCACCAGGTCGTAATAATTGCACGGCCGCAAGCGCGGCAACGTGTTCATCTGAGCGCGCGATTCAATCTGAAAAACCCCCACCGTCTCAGACCGTCCGATCATCTCGTACGTCGCCCTGTCGTCCGCCGGGATTTGGGCGAGATTCATGGCAATCCCTTTGTGCTCCTTGAGCAAGTTCAGCGAACGGCGAAGAGCGGTCAGCATTCCCAACGAAAGAACATCGATTTTCATCAACTTTAAGTCATTCACATCATCTTTATTCCACTGAATGACGTAGCGGCCTTCCATGGTCGCTTTTTCCACTGGAACAATGCTCGACAAGGGGTCTTGCGTGATCAGAAAGCCGCCCGTATGAATGCCGATATGCCGTGGAAATCCGTAAATTTGCGGCGCCAAACTGAGAAGGGCTTTCCATTTCCATTCAGGGATTTGGAATTTCGCATGGAGGGTGGGAGCGTGGGCGGAGGTGCCGACGGAGCCGCCTCGGGCGGCGGAGCTGGTGCAGCCACCGACTTGGGGCTCCAAGAGCCGCCGAAAACCATCGCGACCCATGAAGCGAATCAACGCATTGATGGTCGCCAAAGGGATACCCAAAACCTTGGCGGTCTCGCGCACCGCCATCCGGGTTTTGAAGCGGATGACCGTGCAAACCATGGCCGCATGCTCTTCGCCGTAGCTGCGATAGATGTGCTGAATGACCTCTTCGCGGCGCTCATGTTCGAAATCGATGTCGATATCGGGAGGTTCGCCCCGCTCCTTGGAAATAAATCGTTCAAAGAGAAGATCAATTTGGTTCGGATCAACTGAGGTGAGCCCAAGGCAAAAACAAACCACCGAATTAGCGGCGCTGCCCCGGCCTTGATAAAGAATTCCCCGGGCTTTGGCGAACTCGCAAATTTCATGGAGGGTCAGGAAATAATCTTCGTAAGCAAGCTCACCAATCAGCGCCAGCTCCTTTTCCAGCGTTTCCCGCACCTGGGTTGACGCACCCGACGGAAAGCGCCAGAGGACGCCCGCTTCGACGAGGGCGCGCAGCTGCCCGACGGACGTGCGTCCCTCCGGCAACTTCGATCGGGGATAGCGGTAGCGAATTTGAGTCATGTCAAAATCAATCCGTTGGGCAATTTCAAGAGTCGTTTCCAGGAGGTCCGGCCGGTCCTGCCAGAGATACGCAAGCTCATGGAGGGGACGCAAATGTCGTTCGGCGTTTTGAACCAGAATATGGTCGGCTTTTTCGAGAGTCGTATGGTGATGAATGCAGGTCAAAACATCAAATACAGGTTTTCGCTCCGCCCGATGCATCAGAGGTCGTTGCGTGACAAACAGGCTGGCCTGTTGACGCTCTTCAAGCGCGAACGCTTGCCTTGCCAGTTCGACCGACTCCCAGGAAAGGTCGCGCCAAACCGGCACATACAATCGATCGCCGAAAATGGCGTGAAATTCCAGATAACGTTCTTCACTCAAGGGCGGGAGAAGCAAGGCGAGCAAACCTTCATGGTGTTCGCGAAGTTGCGCTCCACTGACCTTGGAGAAATATTTGGCGACGTTGCGTTTCCCGTGCGTCAGCAGTTGGCAAAGATTCGAATAACCGGTGAGGGTCTGGGGCAGAAGCGCCAGGCTGCTTCCGTCAGTCAAGGTGAGTTCCGCCCCGACAAGGTAGCGAAAGTCCTCTGCGGAGGTGCCGACTTGGGGCTTCGCCGCCACTGAAACACCCGTGGCGGCTCCGCCGCCCACGCTCGCAGTGAAAAGAGAGGGCGAGCAGGCAATCTGCCGGCCGCGGACCACGCCGTAGAGTCCGTTCAAATCGCAGATCGCAATGCCTTTATAATGAAGGCGGATGGCTTCCTCGACCATTTCTTCGGGATGGGAAGCACCTTGCAAAAAAGAAAAATTGGAGCGTGCAAGGAGCTCAACAAATCCGCGGGCCCGACGAGAGGACAAGCCAGAGGGCACGCCAGAGGACAAGCGATAGGGCAAGCGGTCTCTAATCGAAGTAGCCATGCAAGAAGTACTGCTTTGTTTCGCGGTCTTGAAAAATCCACACCGAACTCCCCTCTTCGGAGAGCGCCAAATAATAGTCGCGGAAAGCCCAGTCGGCGCTTTTGGCGATTCCGCCGCCCACGGTGGCCCACCAACGAGCGTCGATTCGCTCCAGGGGGATAAAGGAGCATTTCCGGTAACGCCGAAGCTCGCCTCGGGATAGTTTTCGAGGTGTACGCAACAGCAATGTCGGCCGCGGTGCTTGCGCCAAATTTTTGCCATAGACTGTTTTCACCTGCACGGCCTCGTCACGATGTTCGATGTGATCCTGAACGGCCAAAATCTCCGGCCAATCGGCTTTCAGGTGATAACTCTCCTCGGGGAAGTGCTTTGGCAAAGGTTCGAGAAAACCCATTTCAACCCCCCCCTGCTGGGCGAAACTGATGAGCCGCTGCCAGCGCTCATCGCTTCGTTCGCGCGGCTCAAAAAAATCGAGCTGCTGAATTTTTTCCGGCAGGTCGTAAAGCTGGATTTCGAATTGGCGAATGGGGTTTTCCAAATTGAGGAGGTCCAGTTTGCGCAAAAGAAGATCTTCGAAGAGACGCCGGTCCCGGCTCGGGGTCACCGGCTCCACGTGCACAGCATGGCGGTGATCGGAGTACTCGCAATAAAGAAGCAACTCCAAGCGGCGGGCAAAGCGGCCAAGCGATTCCAGGCGAAGGAAAAGAAAGGTCAGAGCCGGAGCCAGCGCCGCCGCCAGGCTGCGCAGCTGGGTCACCGGAAAATCAAAGTGACCATAGTGGGTGAAAGGCTCGGTCGGCAGCAAAGGTGAGATGGGCTGTTCCTCAAGGGCATGAATGCGGTTCCACAAAGTAATGCCCGTTTCGCCCCATCGTTCCCGAAAACTGGCGGGCGGAAAACCCAGCAGATCGTGGATGGACTCAAAACCAAGGTTTTGCAAAAAATGGATGATCGACTCGATTTGCCGCGGACGAGGCCAAGGCTTCAATCCTTCAAGCGCCGAAAGCGCCGAAAGAGAAAAATCCGCCAAGGTTTTCGTGTCTTCACCGGGTGGCGAAATCTGTCCCGGCCGATAAAGAGCAAGAAGCTGCGCCAGGGGGGGACGATCGGCGATGGCGGCCGTGGGTGGGGGGGGTAGCATGGGTGGCACAGGGAGCGTCGATGCCGTGAGTGATATGGGGGACGTGACTTGGCGAGCGAGATCCAGAGCCCGCGCGAGGCTGCGCTCCTCACCCCCGAAGAGGCCAGCGGTGGACTCCATATCGAGAAACAAGAACCCCGGTTCACGGCTCTGCACGCGCGGTGAAAGCGCCAGAAAAATTTCAGCGATCTGATCCACATGAATTCGCTCAACATGAAGAGAAAGACAGAGCGTCCGCATTTACATATAATTTACATATTGGTCAAAATGCTGTCAATCAAGTCTCCTGACCCGGCTCGTAATCAGATTGGCGGGCTTCCTCTTGAGTACCGGCGATAAAAAGCTCTTGTCGATCATCGTTGGCCAAATGTCTCAGTTTGAGTCCCCTGACTGCAATTTCTCAGCGCAACTTTTCCTCCATCATGAACTCGTAAGGTGTCATCCAGTCAAGACATT
>PSRN01000207.1 GCA_003176075.1 Bdellovibrio sp. | reverse complement strand
GATTCTTCTGTTTGCCCATAAATTCCCCCTCCGATTTGGACTGTTTTGTGTCCACTGAAAGGGGGGAAGGTCAGTGTAATGTAAGAGGTCACGGAGGCGCCGTTGGCATTCATGGTCAAACTTGCACCAGTTGTTCCAATGGTGTTAGTTAAATCGGATGTCTTTAGTGTCCCATTGTCGGACATGACGGTCAGAGAAAGAGTCGAGGTCAGGGAGACTTGAAGGATGTCTGAGTCCACAAAAGGATTCTGACTTGGGCTGGGTGTCCAAAGGTAATCCAGAGATCCAAAGGGAATACTTGTAAGTGGTGTGTAGATACCCTGGACCCAAAACGTCTTCAGATAACCTGGGTCGCCGGGATCAGGAGTTACAGTCATGCGAATCTCTCGGCTTGCGATCCGGTCTGGGTCAAAGAGTGTTTGGTAACTGAGGTACAAGTCAGTGCCGGAGATTGGGATTTCTTCCCCGGCGGATTGTTGACTTTCATTAATAACGCTTCCTTTTTTAACCAGGGGACAAATGACTCCAGTGTCGCCAATGGTGGAGCTGGAGTTAGCAACACCAGCGGGAGGAACTCCGATAGAGCTGTCACCTAGTGGACAGCTGCCTCCGCAAGTTTCGACGCCAAAAGGACTTCTGCAAGTAGTGCTGACGCTATAAGAGAAATAAGATGTTGGCGTTCCCGGTTGGCCAACCATCTGACCAAATCCTGATGTCGTACAGGTCTTCCCGGCCAGAGCTGGCTCCGGGCAAGTACTTGCTTGAGTCGTCATAAATTGAACGCAAGAAATAAATGTATTAAGAGCTTGCTGTTGAGCAGATAAAGACCAGGCGGTCGATGAAATTCCCAGCATTGCCGCAATGATTGAAATTGTAAACTTTCTGCTGACGGACCTGCTGGCAGACTTAATTGAGATATAAGCTTGACCCACCTTCATCTTAAAGCCCCCCGCTCAAAGAACATTCTTGATACTTCCATCCATAGTTCGGGTTTTCTCCCGCAATGGTCCCTGACTGAACCAAGATGGGCACCGTGGAAGTTCCCACGTTGCCCGCAAGATCCACTGCTGAAATCACCAGGCTTTGATTTCCAAATCCAGGAAGCGTCACTAAGGCTGAGAAAGAAGTCCCCGAAGCGTCTAAGGTCGCGGCAGTGCCGTTGATGGTCACCGAGGTGACCTTCTTGTTCAAAGTGCCAGTGACTGTTCCGGTTTTTGAAGGCCAAGTCGTCTGGGAGCTGAGCGTGATCACGGGAGGAGTCGTGTCCACCGTGACCGCAAGCAGCTGGCTTGCTAAATTGCCAGCGAGGTCAATCGATTGCACAAAAACAACGTAACTGCCAGCTCCGGCAAAGTTCAGCGGATACATGAATGAAGTATTTCCTGTCTGAAAGACGGAAGTGCCATTCACCCAGACCGTGGTTGTGACGGGAATTGAGTCCGAAACAGTGATAGGCAAGTTAAGCGCTGTCCTGTTGGTGATGATAGGTCCTGAAAGGCCAAGGCTGATCACCGGTGGAAGGGTGCTGTAGATCAAATTCACCGATGAGAGCATCAACGTTTGATTCCCGGCGAGATCTGTTCCGATGACTGAAATCATATCTTGCCCCGCGGGAATTGGAACTTGTGCCTGGTAGCTCAGTCGATCTGCGGAAAGGGAAGCGCTGATCCCATTGATACTCACGTGGCTTAAGGACTCATTTGAAAGTCCACTCACCGTGATCGTGTAAGGTAGGGAATTCGTGTAAAATACGGAATTCATGGCCGGAAGAAGTTGCGTGAGAACAGGTGGAATCGTGTCACGAATGACCGTGAAGTTGAAAGGCGATGACACATTCCCCGCGGCATCCTGACTGACAATACTGATGGAATTCGTACCCTCAAAGGTCAGCGGAATGGTGGCGGTAAAATGATTGCCAGAAAAAGTGTAAATCAGCGGATCATCCACCGTGAAGGTCGTCGTCACGGGAGCCACGTCAGTAATGTCCACCGGAATTTGGATCTGATACTGGTTTGTAAGGATCCCGGTTGTCCCCAGGCTCAGTGAAATCCGAGGTGGCGTCCGCACAATCGTAAACGATGCTTGATAGGGAGTGGCCGCATTGCCGGCAAGATCGCTCACGTTGGCGGTGAACGTGTAATCCCCCTCGGCAAGATTTTGTCCCGGCCCTGTCCATTCAAAGCTTGCCCCGTCCAATGAGGAAGTGGCAGTCAACGAGCCAAGGTTGAGGTTTACGCTTGCGCCAGAAGTGGTCGTTCCTGAAAGGTTAACCGACAGAGAGCTTGGATCAATGCGCCCAAAGGAATCACTCGCTAAAAGATCAACGGCGCTCATATTTTGAACAAAGGGAATTTTGGCGTTGGGAATTGAACTTAAATGCCACTGCGGCGCCACCGTGTCTGCCGCGACAAGAATCTGATCCGAAAAACTTGCCTCGTTCTCGCGTTTATTCATTCCTCTGAGCGAGTAAAGGTCGATCGTGAATTGGTTTGCGATCGAAGCTTTAAGCCCTGGCGCCTGAAACTGGAAACTCACCGTCTCGCCAGGAGCTAAAGCTGCACTTTGTGAAGAGACGATCTGATTATTGAACACGAACTCAGCCAGATGATTTTTCTTGTCGGATTCGATAGCCTTGGGATTGTGATCAGTCCCTGTTGACGGCTTGCTCACTCGCAAATTGGTGATTTGTCCTGTGATCCTTGGACTCATCCCCTCGATCGCAGTTCCAATCGAGGAACTGATCGAATAGCGAAAGCCATCGATGATAAGGCTTGCGAGACTTTCACTGGAAGTCAGGTTATCGACTTGAAGGGCTAAAGTATTTTGCGACAAAAGATGCTGATTCTGGTCAAGCTTGGCGGTGATTTGGGTGATGACACTTCCAAGCTTGGCGATTTCGGCCTGAACGTCCGTAACTTCCTCTGCCGTTGATTGGGTTTGTTTTTTAAGATTCTCTAGCGCCTGTAGCCGCAAGGAGAGCTTGGCCCTGACGGTTGAGAGCTCCGTCAGCACCTCGCGCTCCTGGTGATTATTGAAGAGCTTCACCGAGAATTGGTTGAAATCTTGTGCCTGAATCACTGAAGTCACATAAGTGAATTGGATCTCTTTGGGGTTATTGCTTTGAAATTGCACCGCTGATGAGACGTCGGCCAATTCCGAAGGAAAAGTCGCAACAATGTCGATCCCTTGTTTTTTGAACTTCTCAAGCAGAGTCGGTTGATCGCTGACGACGCCTTTTTCACTTGCGCTTTCAATTCCAAAATCATTGACGAGCCGGATCGATCCCGTAATCGTCACTTGGTCACCGGAGTGAAAGGCTAGCCCACCGGCGGGAGAAGAAGAAATTAGGTAACTCGCGTCACAGTCTACCGAATCAGCTTCAAAGTTGTTTCGTTCATCAGAATGGGCCCAACCTGTGGAGATGAAAATGGCTGGGGCGAGAACAAAAGTGATCAGCTTATTCATTTCCTCACCCATCCTTTCAAGGAAGCCGTGTCGATGCCGGAGTCGCTCAAAGCCTTCAAATCGCTTGCTGACAGTTGGTGCCTAGGATCAGAATTAAATTTCTCTTGGAGGGAATTGATCTGTCTTGATGGAGGGATGAGTTCCCGGGAGATCTCTGACGAGGATTGAGTGGATCCGGGGTTACGCGTGCACGCTAGCGAAAGCGAAAAGACAAAAAGAGACCACAGCATCCGAACCAGAAAGTTCATGCTTCCTCCGACCAACTAGAGTTTGAGAATCAACTTCAACTTGAGCTTTCGGGCTCGATTTCCTTCGAGCTCCCATCTGGCCCGAGAGTTCTTGCGTCTCACTCAGGGAGGCAAGGCGACTTAGCCCACAATCCTCTCCTTGAAAGACCGCCCTCCGCCCACTTGTCGGAAAGTCCTGTCGAAAATTTAGCTCTTTTCATTCAAAATTATTTTACAAGTCTTTCTCATTTTGAGATTAACCAGGGCTCTAAGATTCATGTTTCAATTGTGAGCCGGTGCCAGCAGGAATGCCTTCGAAGGAGCACACACAGTTCGGAAATCAGTCGTAAAGTTGTCTCAGTTTGAAAATTCGAAGGAGGCCGCTTCACATTTAAGATTTGAATTCTGTAACTTGTAAGTGACCCAAGCTGACGAAAAGGCAGGTCGTCGCTGAGCGAAATTTGCGCCAGCCCAAGCTCTCATGAATTTCGCCGACTCCTCCATGGTGGCCTTCGGCCTCTTCTGTACGCTCTTGACAAATGGAATTATTAAGATTAATAATTATATTAATGAATTGAGGAAACGCTCATGCGATCAAACAAGGCTCAAATAGTTTCGATTTCACTTCCTCCTGATATGACGAAAGAAGTTCAAGAACTTGCTCGCGAAGAGCGTCGATCTGTCAGTGAAGTTCTACGTGAAGCTTTCCGTCAATATGCGGCCAACAAGATTCTAAAGGATGTAAGAAAAGAGGCCAGAAGGACGATAAAAAAGAAAGGCATCAAGCCCGAAGACGTTGAACATATTGTTCGTGAAGGACGCAAGTAGGCATCCGTGCTTAAAGTGTGCCTGGATACCAACGTTTGGCTCAGTGGAATCGCCTATTCCGGACCCCCGGCCGAAGTTGTGACAATGGCGATGGGCCGCAAGTTCCAAATCGTAACCTCTTCTTTCATTCTTGACGAGATGGAGCGAAATCTCGTGACAAAATTTGGTGTTCACTTCAAAAAGGCCAAGGCCCTTCGATTTCGAATAGCGCAGATTGCTGATGTGTATGATCCGAAAGGGACAGTTCGGGTGATTAAGGATCATTTTGCAGACAACTTGGTCCTGGAGACCGCCTGGATTGGTAGGGCAAGATATTTGGTCACTGGAGACAAACAGCACCTGCTCCCACTCAAGATCTTTAGACACGTGAAGATTTTGAGCTCGGCGGAATTCCTGGCTGAATTAGGGAGATAAGATTGGAAAATATCGAAAGCAAGATCGAGAGGGGGTGGAAGATAAAATTGGTAATGAGGGTCCAACATTGAATTACTTGAATTGGTCAAAATCTTTGTAAACGATACCTCATTCATCCGTGCGAACTGCGCCCATCGGTCAGGTCCATAACTACTTCCTTGAGTGCCGCTGTGTACCTTGGTGAAAGTGGCTTTGCAAGAGCGTCAAAAAAGGCCTCACCCTTTCTTAGTTCTCTAAAGCTGTGCTCCAACCCCTCGAACTCCCTTATTGAAACATTTGGATAACCGCCCGCGGCCTGCTCGGCGCGAATCCGGTTGGCCACTGTGGGAATAACATTGAGATCCTCTAAACCAAAAAAAATAACGACTGGAATTTCCACTTTTTTGAGAAATTCCAGTCCATCCCACATGTATTCACGGTATTTTTCTAACGATGTTGTAGCCGACCACTTACCGTTCTTGAATTCATAGTAAGGCTCTCTTGTTTCCCTAATTCTCTTCAACATGTCCCCGTTATACATTGCTTGGTAGAATGCGGAAACATAGGGATATTTCCTTGTGAGCTCTCCCGTCTTATCGTTTAGGAAAGGCTTAGCCGCCCGAGTTTTTTGATGATCTAGAATCTGGTCAAACGGCAAAAGTGCTGGACTCTGAAGCAAAATAAACTCAGGGCGACTCCCCAGGTCGTAAGCCTTGAGTGCTACAAGGCAGCCTTCACTTTGACCAATAATGCCTAGAGGAATGCCTGGGTGATTTTTTCTCATTTGATTTGGGTGCGGCTCTTTTAGGGCGAGTTAATTATATTTAATTTCAACAGGTTATCCTATTTCTTCTAGACCGATCCATATTTTATAAATAGTCTACGCGTCCTAACACAACATAGATTCATCAAAATTGGGGTGCAGCAGTGGGAGCAGCAGCGATTGAGATATCCGAAGGTGGTCCATTATTTTCTGCGCAAGAGAAGTTCTTGGAGTTGACTGGAAGACTCCAGTCGCACCAAGTTCAGTGTATGAAATTAAGCGAACTGGAAGAGCTTATTGCAACGGAGGGTCGAGAGTTATTGCGTCGTCTTTTAGAGGATCATCTGAAAGTCCGAGGGCCTGGAGACGTTGGGGAGTCAGTACTTGGCCGCGATGATATCGAAAGAACTTATAAGAAGCTGAGGGAGAAGAGTATTACAAGCATCTTCGGCAAAGTGGAGATGGAGAGAATGGGTTATGGCTCTCCGGGCGAGGAGAGCTTGTTCCCCAAGGATGCGGTTTTAAATCTCTCCGAGGATTCTTATTCGCATGGCGTTCGCAAGCTGGTCGCCTTGGAAGCTTCTCGGGGTTCATTCGAAGACGCAATCGAGTCCGTTGAACGTGCGACTGGCGTGAAGGTACCAAAGCGACAGGCGCAACAGTTGACAGAAAAAGCGGCGATGGACTTTGACGGGTTTTATAATGACGGCAGCACCTCTGAGCAGGCAAAAGCGGCTGCAAACGCGTTGCCTATCCTAGCGTTAAGTATGGACGGCAAAGGTATTGTAATGCGCAGGGAGGACCTTAAGGAGGCCACCCGAGAAAAAGCGGAGCAGACAAGTCCTAAACTCAAGAAGCGCCTAAGTAAGGGTGAGAAGCGAAATGCCAAACGCATGGCGACTGTCGCCTCTGTTTATAGCATTGACACTTTTGTTCGCACACCGGAACAGATTGCGGGAGAGTTTTCCCCCGCAAAGCCTGTTGAGCCGGTACGACGCCCAAAACCAGCCGCAAAACGAGTCTGGGCAAGTATCGAAAAAGAACCCGAGGACGTTATCAAGGAAATTTTCAAGGAAGCATTGAGGCGGGATCCGCAGCTGAAAAGAAAATGGGTTTGCCTCGTCGACGGGAACCGCAAACAATTGATCAAACTTAAGAGCGCAGCCAAACGCCATAAGGTTGCAGTGACCCTCGTGTTGGATATAATTCACGTTATTGAGTACCTCTGGAAAGCCTCAAGAGTATTTCATGAAGAGACGAGCACAGAGGCTGAAAAATGGGTGAGCCATCGACTTCTGGAGATCTTGCGTGGTAGAGCATCCCATATTGCGGCCGGAATGCGCCGATCAGCCACTTTACAGGGCGTGAAAAAAACAGATCGAAAGCCAGTCGACATCTGCGCTGGTTATTTACTAAGAAACAAAGCCTATCTCCACTACGATCGATACTTGAAACAGGGCTTTCCAATCGCAACGGGAGTTATCGAAGGTGCCTGCCGACATTTAATCAAGGACCGAATGGACGTCACTGGCGCACGATGGACTTTGCAGGGCGCGGAGGCGGTATTGAAATTGCGCTCGCTTAAGTCCAGCGGAGATTTTAATGCCTACTGGGAGTATCACGAGGCACAAGAGTTCGCGAGGAATCACGGTCCGCGTTACGCGAAGCCATCCATATTAAACAAATTAAGATTAAATCTCCCGCAATAAAGTTTCCAGTGCAACCAAACGGTTAACAAGCTGAGTTGAAGATGGCCACCTGACGGGCCGTCT
>PSRN01000296.1 GCA_003176075.1 Bdellovibrio sp. | reverse complement strand
GCGCCAATTTCAGGAGAGAAGCTGATCAGAATTCCAACCACATACCAAATCGGCAGTCCGATGAAAACGAACGTGAGAACCTTAAAGAACCTCTTGCGGGGGACGGACGCCGTGAATTGTGGTAATCCGTCCTCCTCTCCATTTTTGAAACCCTGGACTATTGGTGGCCTGCCGAATAGTGAGTATGGTCTTGCCTATGATCTGCACGCCCAATACACGTGGCCCCAGCCAGCTGATCTCTAAATAGTCTCGTCAAATTTTGATGGGTTCGCATTTATTTGGGTTTACTTTTAAGCAGAATTTGGAAAATCGGCTCAGCAATATCTAGCCCCCAAAAGAGCACTCTTTGAGAAATTGAACAGCAGCTTTTACGTATAAAGACACTTTCAATTTTTCCGTTAACGCAAATAAATGTTAGAATCCAGTTGGCTGATTCTCGCTCTGTTAAACGATAGGTGTAATTGCTGTGCTGATGGTAATAGTCCCCGGTTGGTTGCCCCAACAACTCGGGGATCTTTTCGCACTCGGTATCGATGAATTTTTTTTCCTCAATTAGATTTGCTGCCATTGAGGCTCGCTCTTGAGGGCCCGCTGATTTGAAAGACGGTTCATCAAACTTTTTTTGATGCCAAATAATTTTAGCCTCAAGTGCAGTCAAGCGATTATTAAACCAATAAAACGTGCCGAAGAGAATGAACAGTGCTAGGAAAGCAAATGCGAATCTTAAAATAAAAATCAAAAATTTTACCAATGACTTCACTGATGGGTTTTCCCAGGCTGTAAAATGCGCAATTTACCCTCATCTATTTCTTTAGTTGCGCGGTCAAAAAGCTCTTGGTTGCTGAAATGTTTCATTTCAAGTCCTGCCCGAACTCCTCTGTCATTGTTAAATTCATCCATCGCTTTTTCTTCAGGCGGTTGATTGGGCGCGAGCTCATGGGCATCCAAAAATTTTTTTGCGGTTGTTTCACCTAGATCGCGTGTCATGAGGCCGGCCCAAACAAAGTGTCTGAATGCATCTGATTCGCCGTTTTGGCCTGAATTCGGGAAAAAATGATCGCCGTTTCTTTCAGCGGTCATCGCATCATAGAATCCGATGGCGGCGTCTATCGGATTTTCTTTAACCAACTGTTTTTCTGATGAATTCAGGGTTGGGTATTGAGAGCCTAGATATCCCAACATTTTTAGAGAAGTCTTTTCCAGAATTTTTTGGATTTCATCAAGGTAGGGAATGACGCTCGCCATGATGATTGGCTGCACATCTGGACGCACGGGTTGCAAATAAAAATCGTTCAAGTTTACAGGTATTGAGTTATGCGACGGATTATAAAAGCTGATGGCTTGCGTATCGTACCCATGACTTTCGCTCGACGCAAAGAGATCAGTGTCAGGAATTTTTGAAACCAAATGATCTTTTGGAAGAGATATTTTTGACTTCTTTTGCTCGATGAGCGACTTGAATTCCATCAACGAATGATATTTCCCTTGCGCAAGTTCAAGGGCATCCTTGATTTCATCCGGGATAACTTCGTCTCCGATTTTATCTTTTATTCTTGAAGGAAGGGTGAACTTTGCCGATGGCGCAATCTTGTCGATTATCGTTCTTAAATTCCTTGGGTAGTCTTCGTAATATGTTTTGTTACCTAGGTTCCACAGAAGTTCTTGGAAAGAGACCTGATCTTTATTGCCCGTTTGGGCATAAAATTTGAGAACCTGTTTCACGAGGGGAATTGACGGAGAGCCTTTTGTCCACTTAAAGATTTCATTTTCTTCAGGCGCAGCTTTGCTGGAGGCAAGGCAAAAAGATGCCAATCTTACCTTTGTTTTTGCCTCAGACGGCAGTAATAATTCATCTTCTTTAAGATTTCTTTTCAGGTTGCGAAAAGCGATCAGCATTCGGATAAAAGCGTCTTGGCTTTGAGCATTATTCAATGAGCCTAATTTTTGAATTTGTTTTTGGACATTTTCTCGCGTGTCAAAGTCGAATTCATACTTGTATCGTAGATTTGGTTGGTCATTCGGAGTGACAAGACCGCCAACCTTCTGTTTGCTGACGCAAGCAGCAGCAAGTAAAATCAGTCCGGTGACGATGCGATAAAACCAATATTGTTTATTGTAGAGCATGTTTTTTTTCGTCGTGAAAAAATATTCAGATGGCCGCTTTTTTGCCACTCTCGGATTTAGCTCATATCTTTTTATACAAATCCGCCAATGAACCGTCTTCAATTTTTTTGCGGCGATATTCGTGTTCTTCCTCAAGCGTCATGCCCTTAATATCTTCGTAGATCTTCCCTTGAATTCTATTTTTCATTTCGACACAGTCGAATTTTTTAGTCTTTTTCATCGAATAAAACTTCCTTTGGGGAAACAATCTGAAGAATGCATAGCCAAGTGAGAAGTTGACTTGGTTGTAGAGCTTCATCCTGTCCAACCGGACAATGTGTTTAAAATTCCAAGAAACAATAGCATCAGCGTTTGAATATCCAATCCCAAGGCGCTTTGCAAGACTGAGAGCAAATGATTTGTATCAAAATAAAACAGTTCGCAAAGTCCTTGAGGGTTCCAGTTGAGTTGGCACGATACATCCTGACACTGTTAAAGGATTTCAATTCACCTGGCGAATGCTTTGCCAGGACGCTTTGCCAGGATTGCGAGCCAGCCCGCCTTGAAACAGGGATGGTTCTTTTCAAGAATTCGGCGTCTCTCTTTGACGGCATCAGAACAAGACGTAAAAAATTTTTCAAAAAACCCTTAAGTTCGACAAAAGTCCTGCTGATAAGTAAGGGGAGAATTTCCAAAAAATGGAGGGAAAAATGACGAAGTCACTTGCGGCTTTCATGATGGTTGGGTCTTTCCTTGTTGTTGGTAACGCACTGGCTGAAACCGGCGCCAAAATGCACCAAAATAAACAAGCTCAACTTCATCCGCGCCAGGCGCAGGTCAACGGCAGGTTGAAAAACCAATCCAGCAGAATCAAACAGGGCGCCGCTAACGGCTCGCTTTCACATCGTCAGGCCGCCAGGCTGAATCGTCAAGACCATGCCATCTATAAGCAAGAGCAACGGATGAAGGCGATGAACGGTGGTAACTTCATCACCAAGAACCAACGACAAAAGTTAAATCGGGAGGAAAACCGCGTTAGCCGGGAGATCCGCCACGACGCTGGTCACTGAGCAAAGGCGAAAAGACATATTTAACCCACAACTTTGGAAGAGAAGGAAGTCCCATCTCGACGTTTCGGTTAATGCGGATGGGGGAGCCCGAAGCGCCTTGACCCTTGATCAACTCGACCTTGACGGTGCCTACCCCATCGACCAGATGACACCCACGAGGATCTATTATGGCGCCCGTGATACCGTGATCTGGTCCAGTGAAATCGAAGAATTCAAAAAAAACTATCAAAGAAGACATCCAGCGGCGGACTTCACTTTTAAGTAAAGTTAACGGCGACCACCATTACTTAAAGGTCTATCCTAAGGAATTCGTAGCGATGGTGTTGGAGTTTCTCCGTGAGCGAGGAATTGAGCAGGGCTTTGAGCCGGGGCCTTGAGGCTTTCTCTTTTTTACATTCTGACTGCCCAAGTCGGTGCCCTCGGCGCCTCCGCAGGCCAAGTCGGTGCCTTTGGCGCCCTCCAAAGACCATTTTTTTTGCAAAGCCAATGAGAAAGACCAGGGAAGCGCCCTAATATCTTGCTCTTGGCAAATTCAGAAGTGAAACTTCTTTTTTTGGCGTGGGCGGCGAGGCCGCCACGGGGTCAATTCCGGGAGGTTTCCGTGGAACAGGAACTGTATCAGCTGGTCGAGCGGTTGGCTGGCGGTGGGCCACTGACCTGGCTGATTTTGACCGCGCTGGCCGGGCTTTTGAGTTTTGTCGCCAGCGGTGTCGCCAGCTTTCTGACCAGCAAGATCCGGCGATTCGCTTCCCCCTCTCCAAGTCTGTGGAACCGCGTGGCCGTGGATTCCCTGGAGAAGTTGAAAAACGCCGTGCTTTTTGTTTGGTTCTTTTACTTGCTTTCTCACACTTTCCTGGAAAGCCCGAAAGCTTTGAAGATCATCCACACCGTGACGGTGCTCACGACAGTTGCCCAATTGGCGATCTGGGGACAACACGGGATTCTTCTCTGGCGCGAGTATTATTTGCGGCAGAAGTTCACCAAGGACAAATCATCGGCGGCGGCCATGGGCCTGCTTTATGCCTCCGCGCAGGGAATCCTTTTTGTGACGCTTGTGTTGTTCGGACTCAGCAACCTGGGTTTCGACATCAGGGCTCTGCTGGCGGGTTTGGGTGTTGGCGGTGTTGCCGTGGCTCTGGCAGCGCAAAACATTCTGGGAGACGTTTTGGCCTCGTTGTCGATCGTTCTTGATAAACCGTTTATGATCGGCGATTTCATCGTCGTCGGCCCGCAAATGGGAACGGTGGAATACGTGGGGATAAAAACAACTCGCTTGCGAAGCCTTTCGGGCGAAGAATTGATCTTTTCAAATAAGGACCTCCTTGAAAGCCGGATCCAGAATTTCAAGCGCATGTTTGAGCGCCGCGTGTTGCACACTTATGGGGTCCCTTATTCGACTCCCACTGAAAAGTTAAAGCAGATTCCCGACTGGATCAAAGCGGCCATCGCTCGTCATCCGCAACTTCGACTTGAACGCTGCCACCTCGCCAAGTTTTCGGATTCTGCGATCACATTTGAAACAGTCTTTTGGGTCGCGGACCCTGATTACAACTTGTTCATGGATTTGCAGCAGAAAGTTCTGCTGGAAATCCGTGACGCCTTTACCGCTCAAGACGTGCAGTTTGCTTATCCGACGCAGTCTATTTTTTTGCATGGCTCAAGTTGAGACTGGGTTTGGAGACTTTTCAATTCCCTTTCAATTGCCCTGGGGGGCTGGCTTCACTTGTTGACCTTCCCCGGTCTTGCTATCCTGAAACCGGGAGACAGGCAGTATGAGCGCGCCTTTTCACGCAAGGAATAAATTGGCCCAAATGGGTTTGGTCCTGGGACCGGTGGTCGCGCTCACCGCCCATGCCCAAGTTTACATGTCAGAGAGAGCCGCGGTGGGAAAGATTTTTCCCGGGGACCAGCTGGAGCGAAGCACCTTGCGGTTGACCGATGACCTTCGAACTTCCATTGAAGCGGCTTCCGGCCAGAAATTTTCCGGCAAGATCTTGGTCATTTGGAAGGATGCGAAGACAAGAAATTGCGTCCTCGTGGACCAGGTTTATGGCAAGCACGAATTCATCACCTATGCGGTGGGGCTTCGGGCTGACGGGACCGTGAAGGGCTTGGAAATCCTGGAATACCGGGAAGCCTATGGGCACGAAGTCCGTGGTGAGAAATGGCGGGAGCAGTTCACTGGAAAATCCAAAGAATCACCATTGAAAATCGATCAAGACATCAAGAATTTGAGCGGCGCGACCATGTCTTCGGCGCACCTCACTGAGGGTGTTCGAAAGTTGCTTTTCACATATGACGCAGTCAAATCGCAAATTTGAATCCCCAAGTCGGTGCTTTCAGCACCTCCGCAGACCAAGTCGGTGCGTTCAGCACCCTCGCAGACCAGGTCGGCGCCATCGGCGCCTCCGCAGTGAACGAAAGCGAATGTGGCCTATTCTGGGGGCCTGGGTTTCCGTCAAGGTCATCTCTTCAGCCCCTCCGGAGGAAGTGGATTCTGCCATTGATGAAGCGATGAACGTCGCGCGCCGTCTGCAATTGGAATTTAATTTTCATGATGCGAAAAGTTCCTTAAGCCGGTTCAACTCCTGGGCAAGATCCGAGGACGATCATCCCTTCGAGATGTCTAAGGAACTGCGGGAGGTTCTTCAGTTGGCGCTGATTCTGACTTTGGCGACGGGAGGTGCCTTTTCGGCTTTTCACAACGGCGACGTTGATCTGGGTGGAATCGCGAAAGGGTACATCGTTGATCAAATGGTGGAGTGCTTGCAGCAAAGTCTCCCCGAAGCCAGTGGCGTGGTCAATGCCGGGGGAGACCTGCGCAGGTTTGGATCAATAACTGAAACCGTGCATCTTCGCCTCGGGACTGCGGAGCGGCCCTTAACCCGGGAAATGACTTTTCCACTCTCAGCGATCGCGACGTCCTCACGGGCTGGTCAGGACTTGCACGTCCAGTCCTCCACTCGGTACAAGAGGGAGTTTGCCTCCCATCTTTCGCGCGAGAGCACGGTTGTAGCCGCTGCCGAAAGCTGTATGTTGGCGGATGCGGCCACCAAGGTGGGCCTCTTCGGCGACATCGAAAGCCAACGAAAATTTTGCCAGGACTTCGAAGTCTGTCTCTTTGCTTTTGACTCGGACGGAAATTTATCCCATGTTTTTGATTTCTTATGAAAATCGCAAACCCCACCCGAGTGTTGTTTTACATCAGCTTTGGGTTTCTATTTCTTTCCGGCGCCACTTTTTTTTTCTTGGATCACTTCGTCCGAGTTGCCGACGAATGGGGAGAGGCGCAACATCCAGCCCAGATCTGGAGCCTGCGATGTCACGGAATTGTGGCGCTGTGGTTTCTGTTTTTAATGGGAATTCTCTGGGTGAAGCACATTTGGCCGAGTCTCCGTATCGGGCGAAGGAAGGCTTCGGGACTCTTCCTGCTTTTGCCATTGCTATTCAACATGCTGACGGCTCCGGCTTTGCTATATCTCACCGACGAGGACATGAAACATTGGACTGAAACCCTTCATAGCTATGTTGGACTTTTCATAATTATTCCCTTCGCGACGCATATCGTTTTTCGCAAACGAAACTGAAAGAACCAATAAAGTACGGTCAATCCCACAATTTGGACCGCTTTTTGGGGCGGTTGCGCCACCGATTCATCGACTTCGAATGGATGACCTTTTCTTTGCCGGCGCCATGATGGTCCTCGACTTGCAGCTGCTTTTTGAAGAGCGAGAGTCTGGGCGTGAGATTATATCACGGTGAGCTGATTAAGAGAGGAGAAGCCATGAAGAAACCTGGAAAGTCCGACAAGCTTCAAGGGAAAAATCGGGAGAAAAAAACAGAGAAACATCCGCAAGAGCGAAAGAAGGGGTCAAAATCCGAGGAAGAATTGAAGTCCAATCCAGTGGACCCTCAGGGCGACTCGGAGGAATACGAGCACTCGGAGGAGCCAGATACAAGCGAGACTCCACCCCCAAAAGATCGGCGAATCGCCCAAGGTGATGAACTCTCAAGCCCATTGATTAACTTGTTTCCGGACGACTCCTTCAGGACTCAGTTTGATTTCCTTGATGAAGGCGATTACGATGATCGAGGAGAAAGTTATTGACTTCTAAAGAAACCGAACATGGGGCGGCAAACTTTTCTGTGATGACCTGAGATCGTTTAACTGAAGGGCATGGAGGGGGACAGTGAATTCCATAATTATCTCGATAATTATCTTAGTGGTGAGCGGGCCGGTTGCATGGGGCGTGGGCGGTGAAGGACCAAGTCGGTGCCTTTGGCACCTCCGCAGAGCCACGGGTGTGGTATCAGTTGCGTTGCAATCAGTTGCCCTGGCAAAAGATGAGCCGGCGTTGTCAACAAGAAATTCAGAAGAGAAATCAGCGAAGAAATCAAAAGAGAAATCAAGAGAAAAATCAAAAGAGAAGCCAGCACAGAACCTACCTGACATACAGTATGACCAAGTCGGGTTGCGGGCACTGATGCACTATTTTTACGGCACGCTGATCCAGCTCAAGCCTTATCTTGTTTCTCTCGATGAATTCAAGGACCCCAAGAACAAAGAATATTTGACCGCGCTTCTGACGGACTTTGAAAAGAAGATCCTCGAACAGGAGCCCCCTGAGATCGAAAAAGCGGAGGGTTTTAATGTGACTTACCTGCTGATGGCCCGCCACCTGAGGGAGGTCAAGCACCTTTACGATGCGGCGGTGTATGAGCCGGCCTGGCAGAAGCTCAACGCGACAACAAATTTTTGCATGGCTTGCCACACTCGGCTGTTCAAACCCAGCCTGGGCAGCGGTGCCACGGGTCTTATTGAAGCCCGGCCTTTTGAGGGGCTGAAACAAGAAAGCAGCGGCATTTCCGCGGGGAGCGCGAAGGACCTTCGCGACGCTGAGTTTTATTTTATCTCCCACAACTATTTGGCCGCTCTGCAGATTTACGATGCCGTAATTCGGCAGTTCAAACCGCCCGCCGCTGGATCTTCCACGGTCGGGGTAGCCGTCGAAGATTTGCAGAAGATTTACGAGCGAAAGCTGGCTTACTTCGCGCGCGTAAAAAGGGATCCGGAGGGGGCCATCTCCAGTCTCAAAGACGACCGGAAAAATCAAAATCTTCCGCCGCGGATTCGTGAAAACATTCAAACCTGGATTGACAAATTTGCCGATTGGAAAAAGAAGGCCGCCAGCGATTACGCGAGGGTTTCGGACGAAGAACTCCTCAAACTCGTGAAGACCACCGGTTACCAAGAGTTGACAGGTCAACCGATCAGCGGCGGGGATCCCTATGTGATTGACCTTCTTTGGGTCTCTGGCGTTCTTTATGAAAGGGTTTTCCGCACGCCGAATTCTTCCGCCATTCCGGAAATGCTTTATTGGCTGGCCAAGATCGAACGGGATTTGGGTTCGATCCATATTTACAGTCTGGCGGACGTTTACTTGCGGGAGTGCGTGATCAATTTCCCGAAGAGTCCCATCGCTCGACAATGTTTGAACGAATATGAATTGGGAATGAAGCAAAAGATGGGACCTTCGTCGCCCGAATACATCAATTCATCGATCAACTTAATGAGAAAGACAATTGAAGAAGCCAACAAACCTGCTTCACATGAAAATTAATCCGAATCGGCACCGCTTGCCCGCAACAAAACATGTCAAAGTCGTTAGAAGTGTCCATCGGCCTGTGACCCGGTTTGAGACGGATTCATGGTTTCCCGACCGCCATTCGCTCGCAAGGCTGGGTCTTGGTCTTGCAACCTTTTGATTATGTAGAGTTGAGAAAGAATTGTTGAAGAGGCATACGTGGCATTGATCGGCCGCAAGACTTCGCAGTCGGGTTACAGGCTCGTTCACAGCAAATCGGGCCAGTGGTTTCCTTTGCTCGGTGAAATCATTATTGGCCGTTTTCAGGGTGCCATTCGTTTTCGACATGACTACGGCCTTTCTTCGGAACATCTCCGGGTCGGAATTGATAGCCAGGGGCCGTGGTTTGAGGACTTGGGTTCGACCAACGGGACTTATCTTGACGGCCAGCTCATGGTTCCGAAGCGGCGTTACCATGTGGTGGCCGGTGCTGAGGTCAGATTGGGTCTCCAGCAGTTTAAGTTGCGGGCCCATGAGGTGGCCGAGGCGGTGGACGCGGATCCCGCGCGTGGCGGCTTGGCCGCGCACGCTGGATCGCGCACAGCCAGTCACTTATTTTTGCCTGAGAAATTCCTGATTCCTGGAATCGTCTTATTTCTTTGGTTCGTTTTCCTGCTGGAAAGCGGGCAGGCGGGGTGGACGAGGACCATTCCGCTGGACGTTCTTCGCCGCTGGGGAGGCAGTGCCCTGTATATTGACGGTCATGGGGAATGGTGGAGGATTCTGATCTCGCTCTTTCTCAGCGACAAGATCTCTCACTTGGCCATCGATTCAATCTTGATCTGGGTGGTGGGGTCGCAAGTTCTCTTTTTCTTCGGCAGGACTTTTCTGGTTTTCGGATTTTTTTTCCCCGGCATTCTGGGAAACATCCTGGCGCTTCTTACTGAATCACCGCTGACGATTGTGGTGGGGCCCTCTGTCGCCGTCACGGGACTCTGTGGTCTTCTTTGTTCACTTCTGATGATTCCAGCCTTGCGGGAGGAACTGCTCAAGCGGTGGTGGGCCTTGGCCCTGACTTTTCTCTACATGATTTTTTATTTGAACCAACAGCAGCCGCTCTTTGAGAAAATGATCTACCTGGACGCCCTGGCGGTCGGCCTCGGGCTCGGACTGTCGCAGCGGTACTTGCCAGAGCATCTTGTCCCTTTCGTTCCGAGCGCAGTATTTTCCGTGATGCTGGTCATCCTGGTGATTCAATTACCCCTGGCACCCAGCAAATATCTTGGTGACGCGTTTCATTTCGCCAATGATTTTGAGTCCTACGCTCGCGATTCCTACCAGCGCCTTCGCCAGAGCTTTCGTTCGGGGTCCGAGGCCCTGGAAGGGCAGGTTGGTCGGGAGCTTGTTAGCCTTGATCATTACCGCAAGCGCCTTGAACTTCTTTCACCCGGCACCGAGGAGGAGAAGTCCATTCACCGGGCTTTGGTCGCTTCAATCAGCGACCAGTCCTCATTCGAAGGCCTCCTCAGAAACAGCGCCACCAACCTCAGGGCGGTTCGCGACGTCGCTTCGGCGAAACTGAACGAGAGCGTGGTTGAGACCAACCAAGCACGGATCCTGGTGGATCTTGAACTGCGGAAGCTTTATGGTTCTTCGGCCCCCCAGTGAGCCCTCTAGATCTCGCAGATTGCAGGCGATGGACCCGCTCGACGGAAAAACGCCCGCGGATATATTCCTGAGCGATGATGAGACCTTCACGCCGGCAGGTACTGAGGTCGTCACCCCGTATGAAAAAGACGGTGAACTCAGGAAGAAGTTCACCAACCGCAACGGGGATCCGGCACGTATCGCCTTGTCAATCTGACCTTCCCCCCTTTCGGTGGACACAAAACAGATGGCGAGTGCGGTTGAAGTATATCGTCTGGATAATCAAGTCGCGCTTTGCCGCCCCCGGTTCAGTCTTCTCTGTTGAGCAACTGATGCAGTTCGGCGGTATTACAAGCCGAGACCAGGGCGACAGCAATTTTTTGGTATCTTTCGACTTGTTTCAGGAGAGCTTCCCGGTTCTCCGCCAAGTTCTCCGTATCGTCCGGAACTACCAAATCAAGATAGGCTTGTGTACCCAACAATGCGATTAAGGCGGTACCCGTATAGATCGTGAAAACGGTATCGAAGGGACGGAACCCAAGGGGGGCGGCGGGGTAAATTTCCCGTTGTGCGGGAGCGTGCTTTAAGTCAAGGATCAGGTTGTAATAAAATTTGCCAAGAGATTCGCCGAACAGGCGACCCGGACTCTTCTGAGTCAACCTTTTCAGCCGGGCCAAGGTCTCCTTAGTACCATAAACGTTCCTTTGCTCTTCGGGGAGTTGTTGGACGTAGGCATCTTCTAATTGTTGGAAGAGCTTCATATATTTTCGGGAGGCGAGAACTTCGGGGGCCTTGCCAGTCAACTCTCGTTTTATTTCGAGCAATTTCGGATCCGTGTACTCGGCTGACATGATTTGGTCGAAGGACAGACCTCCCCTTTTCTTGTTGAAATTGGCAAGTCTCTCTCTTTCTTCAGGCATTTTCTCCATTAAATAGACGGTTGTGTCCTGAGCATCTTCAATGCTTTTCATGAGAATAATCAGGGGCCCAATGGCCCCGAACTCCGTAAGATCTTTTCTCAGGGCTTTTGCCGCTGCTCGCGAGTCATAGTTCTTTCCCATCTTGATTTGTTCGGCCAACGAATCAATTTCCAATTTTTTTGCAAGAATGATGTCGCGAATGCCACCCAGGATCTGAATCCGTTCAGCCGGAGTGAGTTCGTTGATCAAAGTCTCCAGCTGGGGTGAATTGCGCTGGAGAGCTTGAACAATTTCTTGCGCCTTTGGCCTTTGGGCTGACTGGAATCGTTGTTTCTACCTTCCCCGTTGGTGCGGGTGTTGGCAGTTCCTCACCCTTGACAGCGAGGCTGAGTGCCGAAATCATTGAGAGAGCCGAAAGCGTCAGGAATCGCGTCGTCATTACACCTCCAAAATATACTGCACCGCATAATATAGACAGAGGGCTGGGTTTGCGAGGGAATTCTTATCCGTTGCAAATTTTTTCTCAGGGGCGTGCGGCGCGGTTTCATGATTGCCCTTTAGGAGGAGGCTATGCCTTGTGGGCGTATGGACTTTTAACCGTCATTTCGATCAAGCAAACAGCTTGACGTTCTTGAGAGTTCTTTTTTCGGAAAAACACCCAGCTCTGTCCGAGAATTCGACAGTGGACCGTGGGTTCCATTTCCAGTCTTGCTGATATAAACAAATCGACTGCCAGGACACATTTGACGGTATCCGAGGAATCGCAGACACGATTGACGCCCTGACTGTCCTGATCGACCAAAGTTTCAAGTAAACGGTCCCAATCACTTGTCTCGTTTAAGGTCCTCGAATCCCGTCCATCAGCTTTTTCAGGTCAGTATTTGCCGCGGGTTTGACTCGATCCAGTTGGGCCGTATAGCTATTGTCGCAAATGGAAATGCTATCTTTAATTGAACGCACGCACACCACAAAGGTCTGTGGACTGACACCGAAATTCATCTCAAAAATCCCAGTTTTTGCTCTTGTCACAGTAAAAATCACTAACGCGAAAGGGGAGCCCCATGAAAACGCCTTTTGTTCCACTAACTGTCGTGACACTCACTTTGGCTTCTTTGGCTTCTTTGGCTTCTTTGGCGAATGAACATTCGGCCGTACTAAAGAAGGCCGAGGCAGGTCATTTGAAAGCGCTTCGCGAAGCCTTTGTGTTGCATACTAAAACAGATGGGTGGGAAGCAGAGGAAATTGACATCGCCTTGGGAAAAAGCATTCGACTGAATCCCAGGAATTTTTTGACCGCCTTGAAGGAAAATAGGTCTAAGGTCCCCAGCCTTGGTTCGACCGTTGGCCAACTTGGCCCTGATTTTGTTGACGATTTTAGCAAGCAAAAGATTGAACTTCAAAAGCGCCTGTCGGCCATTCAATCGGTGAAAGATGCGTCCTTGAAGACAGTGCGAGAAGAATGTGAGACTGTGCTGCAACGGCAGATCGGACAAAAATCGGGAGAATAAAATCCCTTGCCTCGAAGAATTTCATGGACGAGTGGACCTCGGCGAAAAGTCTTACATTTCTTGTCAGTGCGTGGGGTTCTTTGTAAAACAAAGAAGTGGAAGAACTCTTTTTAGCTCTGGCTCAGTTTCTCCTGGAGGTTTTTGTTCCTATGCCCCAAACATGGCAAGGTGCTCTCCAACGGGCTCGGGCGCGATGCTGATGCGCTGGAAGACGCGCTACTCAGGTTCAGCCCAGAGCAGCTCTCACGCGTGCGCCAGTTCTCCGCCGACATGCATGAACCCTTTATGGGCGTTATCCGCAAAGAGTGCCCAAATGCCGAGATCAGCGTCGATCGCTTTC
>PSRN01000045.1 GCA_003176075.1 Bdellovibrio sp. | reverse complement strand
CGTCGAACATCAGAAATCAAGTCGGCTCATTTTTATGATTTATGTGACCGAATTTATAGCCACCTATATATAACAAGAAAGTGGAGAGTGTGGAGACCGCGATGGAACCTGTGCTCCACACGAGAGCGCTAAATGCGATCCCCGCTAAAAGCACGAAGACAACTCGCCCGGCCTCGCCAATCGCTGACGCTGTTCCATCAAAAAAGAAATGGGACACAAATCCGCGAAGATCATCATCAATCAGTCCGTGGGGAGGGAGATAATCAAAATATGGAATCGCCCCGTTGAGGTAAGACTTCCAGCCCAACAGGCTTTCGCCAAAGTGGTAATCATCAGGATTCACGGACGGAACCGTGGTTACTCCGACTTTGAATACGGCGATCAGAGCGAACACTGAAACCGGCGAAATGAGATCACTGAGTTCTCGAGTTCTTTTATATTTTCTATATCGGCCAACGATATCCACGAAAGCCCAGAGCAAAAGACCCAAGATCAGCATGCGTAACGCGGGTTGGGTCGAATAACCTGAAATCTTGTTGCCAGGCTCAACCAATTCAGCCGGCCAAAGCGAGCAAAAGAACACTCCCCATCCCAATTGTCCGGCAATTAGAAGAAGAGATACAAATCGGCGATAAGCATTCCGCCATTTTACGAGGTAAAACAGAGTTCCTAACCCCACGGCCAGGATCATTTTTGCGATTTGATCCCTCGCATGCAAGGAGAGCGAAAGTTCTGGATTCAATCGGCCCCACCCCAGGTAAAGCGCGAATGGGATTGAACTGCTCGCAAGGACCCCCAGAAGTCCAGCATTTCCCTCACAGACAGACCGTTCGAATTTTCTTGCCCGAACGGCAAAGCAAGTGAGAAACAGAGTCCCTACCCCAGAGAGTAAAAGCAGACTTTTATCAACTGGCGTGTCGATGATTGCTGAAAGAATCGAAATCAAACCGGGCAGGCCCCACCAAAGAAGAAGCTGGGAAAATTGCATTCCTTCAAAAGTTCCGCTTCGTGCCTTGATCAGTGAAATCAGATGGGAAAGACCTGCTGAGACCCCAATAAATACTACAAGACACAATGGTAAGATGATGATGTCAGCAAGTTTGGACTCATCCCTCCAGGTGATTGCCCCGACAACAAAATCCGCATAGTGAGCACTGACGGATATCTGGAGCGACAGAATGAAGGCGCCGACAGCCCAAACGAGTCCCACCGCAGGAGCTGCCGCCTTTTCAACAAAATTGATCCTCTTCATGTGGAGGAATCCTCTCAAAGAAACCGGCAGTTTCGCAATCATATTCGCGGATAAAATCGGGTTCTGTTAGGTTAGCTCGCCAGGACCAAAAAAACTGGTACATTGTACGGCGGACTTACTTCTGCAAGTGCTGGTCACTTGTCATGGTTTCTTAACTTTCGAGCCGATTTGAAAAGGATCTGTAACATTAACCCTACTGGACCACAAGATTTGGACTTCGGTCGTACAAACTAAAGCCCAAATTCGCGTCTTCAGGACCCATAGACTTCCGCTTCTAACCTGTTGCACCTATTCTGATTTTCCATCCAACCAAGAGCCCATTTTGTTCACAAGAAAACGAATGCGATCTCAAATGGAAATCGTCTGGCGCGCGCTCTGAAGGCCGCTCGGCGATTTTTCAAGAAGGCTATTCGTGACCTTCCGGAGTAGAAATTTGCGATCTAGTTTAGGGTCTGTCCGGTAATTGCGTCATAGCTTCCCTCTGCGAGGGCACTGTCTTAGCGTAAATTTCAATCGTGTTCTCATTTCGATTTATCAAAGGAAATTCGCATGCGCTCGTATCAAATGTCCCTGCTGGGACAACAAGAATCATTTTTGCCACTGCCTATACCAGAAAATGTGACCTTCCGGAGTTGAAATTTGAGATCCAGTTTAATGTTCGAGTTCTTTCATTTCTGGACCTTCTTTTTTTATACTGGCATCAGAAAATCGAACGATTGAGGTGTAACATGGACGATACGCCCCAGACGAAGATCGAAGAGTTGGGTCACTTGGGCCTTCTGACATCCTTGAACAAGAAGTTCAGGTTTAAAGAAAAAATCGATATGCTCCTGCCAAAGACCAGCAACAACCAAAAACTCAGCCATGGCGAGGCCGTCCTTGGCATGATCTACCAAAGTCTGGGTTTTGGAGATGGCAGGCTCTATTTCGCGAAAGACTTTTTTGCCAACAAGCCACTGGATTTGCTGTTCGGGAAAAACCTGGATCCCGCCATGTTTAACGACGACGTCCTGGGAGCAGCACTGGATGCAATTTCAGACTATGGCGCGACCAACTTTTTTTCGAACCTCGCGTTTAGAACTCTGATTGAAAACAACCTCGTCTCAAAATTCGTGCACCTGGATACAACGACGCATTCCCTGCACGGCAGAAAATACGAGGATGGCCGCATAAAAGTAAGATTCGGTCACTCCAAGGGGCGACCCCTCCTCCCGCAGGTGCTGCAAAGTCTGGTGACAACGGATTCTGGCTTGCCGTTTTGGACGTCTGTGCACTCCGGAAACCTGAGCGACAAAGACGTATTCACGTCTTCCATCACAGCCGTTGAAAACTTCGTGAAAAATATCAGCGCAGATCTGGAGCTTGGGTTTGTTGCGGATTCAGCCCTTTACTCCAAGAAATTTCTTCTCAATAAAAACATCAACAGCGACTGGGTGAGCCGCGTGCCAGAGTCCATTAAACTTGCAAAGGAACTCGTAGCGAGAAGGCATAGCGAAGTCCCATGGACTAAAATTGATCAGGACTACAAGTATTCCGAGCACAGGGTCACCTATGGCAGGGTTGAGCAGCGCTGGGTGGTCGTCAATTGCCGGCGTTCAAGACATAAGGAGCTTGCGACCTTCGAAAAGCATCTCAAGAAAGAAGAACAGAGCCTTGCCAAGAAGGCCCTGTCCTTGGTGAGAAAGGTTTACCCCAAGAAGTCCGACATCTTCTCTGAGATTCGAAAGCTCAAAAAGGCTCATCCACACTTCGATGTGCAGTTTCAAATCTTGGGGAACTTCAGAAAGGGCCAGGGACAGCGACCAAAATCAGCACGAGGCCACCGGCTCTACATTTCCTATGAAAAAAACAAGGAACTGATCGAGAAGATTCAGAATCGCAAAGGGAAGTTCATCGTTGCCACGAATATCCTCGATACGAAACGGTTGAAGACCTCGGAACTGGTTGAGCACTACCTCGGCCGAAATTCAAATATCGAGCGGTGCTTCAGGGTACTCAAGGACTCCGCGCTGAGACTCAACCAAATATTTCTGAAAAGGATTGATCGGATTGAGGCCCTCCTGACGGTCATGACACTTTGTCTCTTCATTCACAACCTCGGGCAATTGGAGCTCAGGCTTGGTCTTTCAAAAACCAGCAAGACGATCCCGAACCAAGTTGGGCGGGAAGTGTCCAATCCCACGATCAAATGGGCCTTCCAAGCGATGCAAAACGTCGTGAGGGTTAAGGTGGATTTGCTCTACCAAACCTTCCAGGAATTCAAAGGCATCGGGGATATTCAGCGGAAAATCATCGGCTGCTTTGGCGGCTACGCACGGCAAATCTACGGCTTTCCATAGAAGTCGGCACAGAAATTCGGTCTGAAGGACGGTGCTTCAAATAAGGGCAAGGGATTGCTATTTTCAGAAATTCAGTTGGGCGGCAAATCTCAGCGAGCGTGGAGGAAAACGTTCTTCGGGACCACTGTTCTTTTGCAATTTCCGCGGACTGATTATTCAATGGGCCGCCGTTTGAAGTTTCAACTCCGAAATGTCACTATATGCGCAGAAGTAGCGGTAAGGACTGGGCACCGGTTCTATGTTCGCGCAACACAGGTAAATCGTTACGGCAGCATGCCTAGGCCATGGATCAGAGGTTCGATCACTTGGCGCGTGAATATTGCCGGAACGGCAACGGCGGAAATTCTGCTTTCCCATACCCCAAAAAGTTTAGCTCAGGCACTTCGAAATTCTCCGACACTTTTTCGAGCACAAACTTATACGAAGAGCTGGTAGGATACTCCGGAGGAATGAGTCTCACCCCGGGGATTGTCTCCAAATATTCTTTGATGTGAATCAGTTCGGTCTCCTCCACCGTGATCTCCTCGCCGAAAAAAAAGAATCTCTTGCGAGTGACTGTTCGGGTCACGCGCAGGTAGGTCTGAAGACCGATGCTCACATAAGCTTTTCCGCCGACTTTGAGCCAAGTGAGGTATTTGCGGATTACCCGATCAAAAGGTTCGGCATAGGCGCCAGGGCTGTAGGCGTCCGAAATGAGCTCCACCGAGGATGCGGGGATCGACTCGACATCTTCGGTCTTCTGACCAATCAATCGAACCTGCGCAGAATGATCCCGGTAGAGTTCCTCAATGAGGTGAGTGTTTTTCGACGGACGAAATGGATTAATACCAATGACCCGAGCCCTATTTCTCCCAAACCCAGTGACGTAGTCATAAATTGCCTTAATAGAACAGCCTGAATCCACCCAGACGGCATCAGGTCCGAGTGAACGAAGGTCATCGATGAAACCTTGCCGCAGTTGGCGTCCGTAAGATTTAACCTTTAACGAATCGGCTAAAAAGTCTCGCTCTTCTTTATAGGCATATGGATTAACCTGAAGTCTGAGGAAGTCATCTGGTGCTTCCGCTTGTTCCTCATTTATCCAACGGCATTGAACCGGAACCGCGCTGCCAAATGACAAAGGCAATGGGCAAAGGCTTAGACATCCAACAAGAATAAATCCTAGCATCTTGCACTTACTCATGACCTTATGACCCTTCCTTTATTTCCCTTATCTCGCCTCGAGAATTTAGCATTACCGGCTGTCTCCTTCAAGATTCGCAGCCACTGGCGAATATTCCGACAGGAATTTATTTCTCAAAGCGGTGGACTGATTTCTGGTATACCGACTGCATTTCCATTTCTTAATTCAGCAGTGAGATTTGCTTCGATTTAGGTGTCAAAGATCTTGACAGGGGTATGACCTAATTGCGTTCCGCCGGCAAGAACGAACTGGTTTTCTCAGTATCATTACGTGACCTTCCAGAGTAGAAATTTGAGATCTATTTAAATATTGTGACCTTCCGGAGTAGAAATTTGAGATCGGAGTTAATATTCGAATTCGTCTGAGCTCTGAATTTAAGTTCAGCCATCTGCTCTCGAATGTAAGTCAAATGTCTCGTCCAGATTTTCAATTTCCCCGGCCGTTTCTGGTGATAAGGGGATGTTATGCTCGAACATGGAGCAGAACGGGGCTTGCTTTATGGTCGGCTAGGTAAATCAGACTCTTAAAATTTGGTGGAGCCTAGCGTGGAGGAATATTTTATATTGTTGGCTGGTAGGTTCAGTGACGTTCGCTGC
>PSRN01000136.1 GCA_003176075.1 Bdellovibrio sp. | reverse complement strand
CGTCGAACATCAGAAATCAAGTCGGCTCATTTTTATGATTTATGTGACCGAATTTATAGCCACCTATATATAACCCACTGGGTCGTGATCCCGCTGTTGATGACATATCTTCCAATATCTTTGGCGACTTCCTCTTCAGTATTGGCCTGACACAAACCTGCAAGGCAGTCTTTCGATTTTTGCGAGCATCTTTCCGCAAGTTTTCTCACAACCACATATCACCCGCCATTGCTAAGTTCATCGGGATACTGTGCCAATTGGACTATGGTCAGCGTGGGCGGCTCCGCCCAAGTCGGTGCATCAACGATGCCTCAGTCTGTCCATCCCCACCGCCGAGATGATAATCACGCCCGTCAGAATCTCTTGAATCCAGTTCGACAATCCCATATGGGATGCCGCGGACCGGATGGTCGTCATGATCAAAGCACCCACCAAACTTCCAAGAACTGACCCTTCCCCGCCGGATAAACTGCCTCCACCAATCACCACGGCAGCAATGGCGTCGAGCTCTATTCCGGAGGCCACCGTCGGATCGCCGACGGTCAAGCGCGAAAACTGCATCAAACCGGCCAGGCCCGCGAAAGTCGAGCTGAGGGCGTAGGTTGCGACCTTCATGCCTTCGATGGGAACACCGCAAAGGCGGGCGTTATTTTCGTTCGAGCCGGTAGCGAAGGTGTAGAGCCCGAACCGGGTAAACCGAAGGAGGACGAAGATCGCTACCGCGCTGACAAGCAGAATCCACACACCGTAAGGTACCAAGAGCCAATGGTGATCCGGGCTTAACACTGACATGAGCTCATTGAGCCAGGACAATGGAGCATCAATCTTTTGTTCGTTCGCGATGCCCTTGGCCATACCGCGGACCAGAAGCAGGCTCCCCAAGGTAACAATGAACGGTCCCACCTTGAAAAACGCGATGAGTACTCCGTTGAAAAGTCCACAGAGTGCTCCAACTCCCAGGCCAGCGCCTGCGGCCAGGAGCGGACTGGAACCACTTTGGAGAAAATACGCGACGGCCACCGTCGTCAGCGCGATGATTGAACCCACCGACAGATCGATGCCGCCCGAGATAATGACGACCGTCATTCCCACCGAGAGGATCCCCACGATCGTTGTCTGTCGAATGATTGTTTGAATGTTTGCCCAAGTCGAGAAACTGGGTGGGGCCAAAACCGCCGCGAGAAGGTAAATTGCAACCAGGCCCAGAAAGGGCGCAACCCCAAGCCGGCGCCTCCGCAGCCAGAGAAAAAACGTTCGCAGATTGCCGAGGCCAGATGATTTCAAATCAGGCTCCGTTTTTCTTTCCCAAGTCGGTGCCGTCGGCACCTCCGTCGCCACCTTCGCAGACGGTGGCCATCTCGACCGTGAGATGATTTTCATTCAGTTCTTTAACCGGCCGGGCGGGCCCCAGCTTCTTTCGTCGCATGACTGCAATTCGATCACACAGACCCAAGAGTTCAGGCAGATAACTACTGACTATAAGCACGGCCTTTCCCTCGCCCGCCAATTGGTTGATCAGTTCATAAATTTGGGCTTTGGCTCCGATATCGATTCCCCGCGTGGGTTCATCCAAGAGAAAAAGATCGCAATTCTTGTTCAGAAGGCGGGCCAACGCGACTTTTTGCTGATTGCCCCCCGAGAGCTCAGTCACATTTTGCAAGGATCCCTTGCAGCGGATTGACAACCGCTCTATCCACGCTTCCGTCTGCCTCTGTTGCCGCCGAGGATTGATCCACCCCCAGGGTCCGAGTGTTTCGGGCGAAGGCAACGTAAGGTTGTCGGCGATACTGAGATTTAGGGAGAGACCCTCGTGCCGACGATCTTCACTGACAAAGCCAACTCCTTGCCGCCATCGACGGGCGGGAGAACCCCTTCCGAGAGAGGAACCCACGCGGATCAATCCGCCTTTGAAGGCATCCAATCCAAAAATCGCCCGCAGGAGTTCAGTACGGCCGCTTCCCATGAGGCCGGCGATTCCCACGACTTCTCCCCGCCGAAGTTCGAAATGTGGAACGCGAAGCTGTCCTGGCGTCGTGAAATTTTTCAATTCGAGGATCGGTGGGCCCGCGGTTCTCTTGGACCGGGGATAAAGCTCGCCAAGCTCGCAACCTGTCATCATCTGCGCCAGCGCAAGAGGGCTGACCGAGGAAACCTCGTGCGTGCCGACCCAACGGCCGTTTCTGAGAACGGAAAATCGATCGGCGAGCTCCATAATCTCCTCGAGAAAATGCGAAATGTAGAGGATCGAGCAGCCCTGATGTTTCAGTCGGTTGAGCAATCGAAAGAGGTTCATGACTTCTTGCCGGGAAAGGCTGCTCGTGGGCTCATCAAGGATGAGCAATTGGTTCTTGGATGGGACCACGAGAGCGCGCACAATTTCGATGATTTGCCGGCTCGCCACGGGAAGATTGCGAACGGGCTCGTCGAGAGGGATGCCGCGCAGATTGAGTTGCTCCAGAACCCCCTCGGCCAGCCGTCGCGCCCTTCGGCGGCGAAGGAAAAAACCCGCATCCGGCCCTTCGTTGATGTCGAGAAGAAGGTTCTCCTCCGCCGTCAGGTGCGGAAGCAAGGAAAGCTCTTGGTAGATCATCGAGACACCCCGGCGCCGGGCATCTCTGGGGGAAAAAGGCCGGTATCTTTGGCCGTCCAAATACAATGTTCCACAATCGGGTTGGACCGCGCCGGAAAGCACTTTCATGAGAGTGCTCTTACCGGCGCCGTTTTCACCCACAATGGCGTGAATTTCCCCGGCCTTCACGGATAAATCGATGGCATCCAAGGCCGTCGTCGATCCAAAACGAACCCCCAGCCGCCTCAACGCAAGGCGCTCTGCGGAGGTGCCTAAGGCACCGACTTGATCACTCCCGGCTACTTCAGCCATCGCTTGAGATCCGGATGAAGCAAATCATGGATCTTCTGTTCGTTCATATTTTTGGACGTGACAACCGTGGCGCCGGTGTCGATGCGCCGATCAATCTTTTCCCCCTTCAGGTGGCCGACGAGCGTCTTGATTCCCAGATAGCCCATCCGCTGGGGATCCTGGACCACCAGAGCATCAATTTGCCCTTTACCGACCGCCTCGACCAACTTTGCCGAAGAGTCGAAGCCGATAAAGCGCACTTTGCCGGCATATCCGTTGTCTTGAAGGGCCCGCAGCATGCCAAATGTCGTCGATTCATTGGGGCAAAAAATTCCGTCGATCGAAAGGTCGCCCGTTTTGGATTTATAGGCATTCAGCAGATTTTCGCTGGCCTGATAACCCGTTTCAGTCGTAATGCCACCGTGCTGATTTGAACTGACGACGCTCATCCCGGGATACTTCTTTACCGTATCCAGGAATCCCTGCTCGCGAGCCATCGTGCTTGCCGAGCCTTCTAATCCGCGAAGCATAATCACTTGCCCCTTGTTGTGAAGAAGTTGAGCCAGATGGTCTCCGGCCAAAACCCCGCCTTTATAATTGTCGGTCGCGATGAAGCTGACGATCTTGTCTGAGTTCAGTGCCGCGTCGACGATCACAACAGGAATCCCAACACCCGCGGCGTTCCCCACCGGTCGCGATAAAGCGGTGCCGTCAATTGGCGCCAGAACGATGCCCGACACGCGTTTCGCAATCATGTCCTCGACCAAGTCAATCTGCGAGTTTCGATCATCTTCACGCAAAGGTCCCTTCCACAAAATATCGACCTTCAATTCCTGAGCTGCTTGCGCCGCGCCTGCATGGATGGATTTCCAATACTCGTGGGTGCTGCCCATCGGGATGACCGCTATGGAAAGTGCCTTGTCTTCGCCAAGGCCCTGCCTCCCAACGGATAAGGCGGTCACCGTGACAGCCAAAAAACAAAGTAGTTTTCGCACCAAGCACCTCGCCAATGTTCCAGGACTTTTTGCGGGACATACAAAACTAGCAATTCCCGCCCGGAGAATGCCGGGATTGCCGGATGATGTCTATCAAAACCGGCGCAGTAACAGCTTGCGGCCCGGCTGTTTCAAGGGGACCATGAACTGACAATGGCGAGTATCCAAAGTCTTTTTCTTTCAACATTGGTCCTTGCTGGCGGCGCCCTGGCCCAACAACTGCGGGCCCCCGAGGAATTCCGACTGCTGACATATGATTCTCACGGCGATCCGACGGATCCGGCACTGGCAAAGTGCAAAGATAAGTTCAACCAGAAAACCATGGTCACCTCGACTTTAAGGTTGGGGGATGGACCTCCTTGCTCGTTCAGCTTCTTCTCAGATGATGGCCAAGCCGCGATCAGCGAACATTGCTTGGTGGAATGTTTAAAAAGCGGTGCCGGAAAGTCCCAGCGGCCCATCCCGGGACCTTTGAAGGAGATTGCTTTGGGTACCGCCAAAGAACCCGCTGTCGGCTACCAGGTGGATCCGGATAAGCTGGATGAGGTCAGGTGCCCCATAAAGAGGGGAGGGAAGGACACTGATTTCGAAGCCAGCATTGTCTTTCTTGGTTCTCTAAAGTTTCCCGAGGATAGGACCATCGTGGGTGTCGAGGGTTTAGGTCAGGGGTTCAGGGGATGGGGGACGGGGGATGACTTTGCAATTGTAAAAATTCACCGCGTTTTGAGGGAACATAAAACAGAACCGCCAGTGCCTTTTTTCAGTTGGCCGCCCCATTGCGCGGAAATTTCCACTGAAACTCCGGATCCCGCGGGCGAGTTGCTGTCTGTCAGCTATCCGTACCTGGTCGTGCCCAGGGAGGAAGCCTCCCTCTCCAAGAGACCCTTCTTCACGGTTGGACGGATGGGGAAAACGGCGGATGTGCCCGACGATAGGAAACGAGATATGGCAAGTCTTGGAAATAATGTTTTTGTCTCAACCCTCGATGGGGAACCCGCGGCCAGCGGTGCTGGAGTTTTTGATAAAAACTGTAAGCTGATCGCCATGACATCGGCTCTCCTGAAGACGGAAAAACAATTGACATACATCAAGAACACAACGGTCTTGATTCCCATGAAATATATCATGGAGCGCGTAGGACCCGTCCGTGAACAGCAGATGAGGTCAGGATGTTCGCCAGTTTTCCAGAGAGCCAAAGTTGGTGAAAGTCGAACGATCGATAAGGGAGGCGAAAAGAGTCGTTTCCGGCGATGAAATGGTCAATTCTTGTCGCCCGCATTGTTTTCGGCCTCGGCATCCACCGACGGTACGAGAGAGAGACCATCGTCATCCTTGCTCTCCTTTATTCCATTCTTGGCCTCGCCCTGAGACGGTGGTGTGGTTTCTGAAGTTTCGCGGTTTGCCTGGGGCGATTTCTTCGCATGCGATTTGGTCACACCCTTAGGGGATTCCGCGCCAACAGCTTGGGCGGCGGAGCCGCCACGGGAGTAACTTTCA
>PSRN01000107.1 GCA_003176075.1 Bdellovibrio sp. | reverse complement strand
TCTTGGTGTCTTCGCTGAACATCTTCGTTCAGCTTCCGCCTCAACGTTAGGGCAAAGATCAGACCATCATCAACGTAATTTTTCTTCGATATGGGATAAAGATTGGGACGTTTCGACTCGAGCGCTTGAGCAATCTTGCGAGTTCTGGCTCGGCTGCTCGCATGGCCAAATTGAGGATGCCTAGTGAATATAAGGGGCCATCAACCCGAAGAAAAAGGCGAGCAAAAGAACTGACATAATGACGCGCTTTGACCACAACATTGAATGGCGCCCAATCCAGGTTCTCAGCTGCGGAAACAACAGAAGAGCAGGGGAACTGCCGAGCCAAAGGCAAAATAAAATGGTTATACCGCTCACCCGTGAACCGGTGGCCGCCGCCAGACCCACAAAGGTCCACAGCCAACCGCAAGGGAGAAATCCCGTCAGAAAGCCCAGTGCGAACGACCTGGCGAGTGGCGGGAATACCTGGCGCACCCTTCGGAACAGGTTGACCACCAGACTTTGCGCGGGCGTGTCCGCGGCGGCGAAGGTCAGGGTAAACCAAAGCGACAGGCCGACCAAAAAAATCGTCAAGGTGATAGCGATGTGAAAGCGTGCGGAAAAAAGTTGAAAGACCGGCTGCCCGATCGACCCCGCGACAGCGCCGATTGTGATGTAGCTGAGGAGCCTGCCGGACTGGTAAAGCAGGCTTCCCCATCGCCCGCCGGCCAGTAAACTCAGGGGGCCGCACATGCCGGCGCAGTGAAGGCTGCCGACGAGGGCCGCGAACACAAAGCTGAGAACCATCCACTCAATTCGCTGGTCCAACAGGCTCTGGACCCCCCATTCAATTGGCCGGTCCCCCAAGCTCTGGATCCCCGATTCAATTTGCTGGTCCAACAAGCTGGACCTCCAATCGCTCGTCATTCACCAGAAAATAAAAAGGAACATTTCCGGTCCCGATAAAAAGCGGGGGTGGCGCCAGCACAAAAAAATGAATTTGCTTGAACTCATGACTGGCGAGGTCCCATTCGGTTCCAGGGGATCCCAGGGTGACCCCGCGCTGGACGAACTCGTCAGGAATTTTCAGCCGGACGCGGGTCGGAGCGGATGTTTGATTGTGCAAATGCAAGTGGAAATGATTCAAAATCTTTTTTTCACCTGGAGACGTAGGCAACACCACGTAGGGTGATTCTTTGGCGCGAAGAATCTGCGCGTCCAGGTCCTTTCTGCTGCCGACGCTATAAACCAGCGCCGCCAGGAAGCCCGCCAAAACAACGAAATATGTCACAATCCGCGGGCGCCGCCACGTTTGGCTGAGGGGCTGTTGCGACCACGACCCGTAGCGGATAAGTCCGGCGGGCTTATTGATTTTCTTCATCACTTCGTCACAGGCGTCGATGCAGGCCGTGCAGGCAATGCACTCCAGTTGGCCCGAGGCATTGCGGATATCGATCCCCGTCGGACAAACCTGAACGCAGCGGGTGCAGCTGATGCAATCGCCGGGCTTTTCGTCCGTTTTAACAACTCCCTTGCGGGGTTCACCGCGGACACTGTCATACATGACGGTGATGGAGTGGGGGTCTAACAGCACGGATTGAAAGCGGCCATAGGGGCAAACAACGATGCAGAGCTGTTCCCGGAACCAGCCAAAATTGAATGTCAGCAGCAACGAGATGATGGTGACAAACAAAAAAGGCGTCATGTTCTGGGCCGGATCCTCCCGTATCATTCGCAGCAGTTCGTCCGCTCCGGTGAAGTAAGCGATAAAGCTGTGCGCAAAAAGCGAAGAGAGAACAAAAAATAACAGCCACTTGAAACCCTTTTTCCGGAGATATTGAAAACTCAGCCCCTGGCGATCCAGTTCCCGCCGCTGCAAATGGGAGCCTTCAATCCAACCCTCGATCCGGCGAAAAACGCCGTCCAAAAAAACGGTTTGCGGGCAAGCCCAGCCGCACCAAACCCTTCCCAGCATCGCGGTCATCAAAAACAGGCACACCGCCGCCGATCCGGCGACTAAAAAAACCAAGGGACCGTCATGAGCCCAAAATGTCAGACCAAAAATCGCGAATTGCCGGCGTGGCAAATCAAATAGAACAGCTTGCGCTCCCCCCACCCGCATCCAGGGGAGCGCGAGAAAAATCAGAATGAGGAACACCTGCGTAAGATCGCGATAGCGTCGAAAAAATCCGGAAACCCTGGCAGGATAGATCTTGTTGCGATGCCCGGTTTCATCGAGCATCGACAACTTATCGCGAAAAGCTTGCTGCGGATCTGATTTCAAGAAAGCCTCTTTAAGGAACTTCATTGCCTTCAGGAGGCTTGCCAGGAAGATTCTTTCCTTTGATGCTGAAAACAAACGCCGCGGAAGAGTAAAGCTCTTCCTTGCTCAGCATTTCGCTCCAAGCCGGCATGCCTTTGTCCTTCACGCCGCCCGAAATCACCGCCAGAATATCTTTTCTTGTACCTTTGCCATGAATCCAAAACTTGTCCGTCAAATTGGGCCCGACCAGTCCCGCGCCTTCCGGACCATGGCAGGAGGCGCACTTCGCGGCAAAAACCACTTTGCCTTGGTCGGCCCTGTCCCCTGGCGCGAAGAGCGCGGCCAACTGCTCTTCGGATTCCGCCGGAAGGGCGCCACCGCTTCCACCTCCCCCGGCATCCCCACCGCTGTTCTTCCTGACCCGTTCGAGCTCATCCATGGCCAGTTTCAGTTCCCCCTGCAAGTCGGGAGCATTCGTAAAGGTGTAGTGAATCCAATAGAAAAAGGCGAAAATAATTGTTCCATAAAAGGTGACGAGCCACCAACCTGGGAGCGGATTATCAAGCTCTTGAATGCCGTCATTTTCATCATGACCCATGGAATCTCCTTAATTTTCTCAATTCAATCCTCAAGTGGAAATCGGCTCAGTTTCCGAAGATCTTCGTCGCGCGCCGACCATGCGAAAAAAAGAATGCCCAAAAATACGAGCAAGAAAATGCCCAGGCCCGCCAGCGCCATCTCAATATCACTAAAGTTGCGGAACGCTTCCGAGAGTTTCATTCTTTGGTGATCCTTTCTGCCCGAGGGCTTGCAAGTATGAAATCAACGCGACGATTTCTTTTTTTTCCAACCCGCCGGGAGCCCCGTCGGCCGCAAGTTTTTGCGCGATTTCCTGAGCTTGTTTCTCCGCTAAAATATCGGCATTGGCGAGCTCCTCGTCGCTGTAGGGAACGCCCAGCACCCTCATGACCGAAAGTTTTTTCCGCAAAATCAAAAAGTCCGTGTTGTCCTCCGCCAGCCAGGGATAATTGGGCATAATCGATTTTGGCGTGACTGAGCGGGGATCCATCATATGGCGGTAGTGCCATAGATCGGGATATTTCTTGCCGACGCGGGCGATGTCCGGTCCCGTTCTTTTGGAACCCCACTGGAAAGGATGGTCGTACATCGATTCCTCAACCGTGGACGGGGGACCGTAGCGCAGCACTTCGGAAACCATGGGCCGGATCTGCTGCGAATGACAGTAGTAGCAGCCCTCCCGCACGTAAATATCACGACCCGCGAGCTCCAAAGGAGTGTACGGTTTCACAGTCAAAGTGGGGTTCAGGTATTTATCAAGGTTGAGGGTGGGCAGGATTTCAATGACCGATCCCACCAAGATGGCGAAAAACGCGAGAACTGAAAAAACCGTCGCCAGACCCTCCAGTTTCCGGTGTCCGGTGCCCAATTCGGCGCTTTTAGGGATGTCGCCGATCAGTTCAGGAACGGGGCGCGGGGCGCGTTTCAGCGTCATGAACAAATTGTAGAGCATGATCGCGAAGCCGACGATAAAGAGAGTTCCGCCCAGCACGCGAAACCAATAGAGAGGCACGATCCGCAGAACGGTTTCGACAAAATCAGGATAAACCAGGCGGCCTTGCTGGTCGACGGCTCTCCACATCAGCCCTTGCGTGATGCCGGCCGAGGTCATCGACACGTAATAGATTAAGATTCCAAAAATCGCGAACCAGAAATGAGTGGTCGCGAGCTTCTTTGAGTAGAGTTCGGTCCGCCACAGTTTCGGGACGAGATAGTAAATGATCGCGAAGGTCAGCAGGCCGTTCCATCCCAGTGCGCCGCCGTGAACATGGCCGATAATCCAGTCCGTGAAATGAGCCAGAGCATTGACGGACTTGATGGAAAGCAGCGGCCCTTCAAAGGTGGCCATGCCATAAAAGGTGATTCCCGCCACCAGGAACTTGATGATCGGATCGGTGCGCAGCAGATCCCAGGACCCCCGCAGCGTCAACAGTCCGTTGATCATTCCTCCCCAAGAGGGGGCCCACAGCATCACGCTAAAAACCATTCCCAGGGTTTGCGCCCATTCCGGCAATGAAGAATAAAGCAAGTGGTGCGGGCCAGCCCAAATGTAGAGAAAAATAAGGGCCCAAAAGTGGACGATCGACAAACGATAGGAATAAATCGGCCGGTTGGCGGCTTTTGGAAGATAGTAATACATCAGGCCGAGAAAAGGCGTCGTCAGAAAAAACGCCACCGCGTTATGGCCATACCACCACTGAACCAGGGCATCTTGAATGCCGGCGTAGACCGGATAACTTTTCATGAAGCTCACCGGCAACTCGATCGAGTTGAAGATGTGCAAGACGGCAACGGTGATAATCGTGGCGATATAAAACCACAGAGCCACGTACAAATGGCGCTGTTTGCGGATGGCAATTGTCCCGAAAAAATTCACCGCGAAGACAACCCAAACGACGGTGATGGCGATATCGATGGGCCATTCCAGTTCGGCGTACTCCTTGCCGTGGGAGTAGCCGAGGGGGAGGGTGACGGCGGCGGAAAGAATGATCAGCTGCCAGCCCCAAAAGTGAATATTGCTAAGAACATCGGAGAACATTCTTGTTTTCAGCAGTCTTTGGGTCGAGTGGTAGATGCCGGCGAAGATGGCGTTGCCGGCAAAGGCAAAAATGGCCGCGTTGGTGTGCAAGGGCCGAAGCCGGCCGAAGGTGATCCAGGGCAAATTTGAATTGAAGGGCCAATAGGCCATTTGAAGAGCGGCCAGCAAGCCCGCCAGAAATGCGATGGCCCCGAAAAGAAGGCATGCGAAGATAAATTTTCTGACAATGTCGTCGTCGTAGGATTCCCACAGATCATTGTTTTCCGTCACGGGTCTTCCTTTCCTGCCTTTTTGGTTTTTCCTGTCGTTTCGATCGCTCCAGTCACTTCAGCAGTTTCAATCGCTTCAATCCCTTCAGTCGTTGGACTTTCACGCAAGATTTTTGTCGAAGGCGTGTCCAGGTCGTCCCACTGTCCTGATTTTGTCGCCCAAAAAAAAGCGGCGAGAAAGCCGCCCACCAGGGCCAGGGTCACCGGAATCGTGAGAAAAAGAATATTCACGGCCTGCCCTTTTTCCTTTCAAATCCACTCCGTTGATAAGTAAATCGCAAGGCTGCTCAGGGGCATGAGAATCGCGGCGCCGAGGGGGCCGACCCATCCCATCACCGCCGCCAAGCCGGCGGCGATATTGTAGGTCAGCGCAATCGTCAAATTGCGCCGCAGGGTCCGGCGGGCCTTGGTCGCAATGGTCAGCAAGTCAAGAATCCTCTCAAGGCCTCCCCGTAAGATCAGAACATCGCTGGCCAGTTGCGCTTCCAGGCTGGACCCCGGCATGGCCATGGAAACGCGCACGCTGTGCAGGGCGGGGACATCGTTGACTCCGTCGCCGACATAAAGGTCAGGCTTCACTTTTTCCAGCTGAGCCCTTTTGCCCTGGGGACTCAGTCTGCCAAAAGCATGGTCCTCGGGAATGGCGAGCAGTTGCGCGAGCTCGCGCACTTTTTCAGTCTGGTCCCCCGAAAATATCCAGGTTTCGATTTTGCGCCGATGAAGCTCCTGGACAAGAGGGGCTGATTCGGGCCGTACCTCGTCTTCAAAGGACAGCCTCAGCATGGATTGGCCGTTGCGAAAGAGTTCAATACCGGGACCTGCCGTAGGACTTGTTTCTTGAGCGGTACGCAGCGAGTACTGATCCCCGCCAAATCTTCCTTCAACCCCTTGGCCGGGTACTTCGCGAAGATCAACAACCTCCAGTGGGGGGAGCGGACCCCACTGCCGCTTGAGAGCCTCGGCCACCGGATGGCGCGAATGCTGCTCCAAAGTGAGAATAATTTGTTTGAGGTACCGGTCAAGGACGGGATGCAAAAGAAACAGCCTCAGTTGTCCCTTGGTCAGGGTTCCTGTCTTATCAAATGCCACGGCCCGGACTCTCTTGAGGGCCGAAAAGGTTTCTGATCTGCGCACAACCAATCCTTGTCGAAATGCTTCCTTGATACTTCGAGCGTAAGTGAGAGGAGCACCAAATGCAATGGCGCAGGGGCATGCAACAATAAACAAAGCCATGATGCGCCGGAACCCCTCGGCGGGTTGGCTCTGAAACAGAAGGAGAAAAGTGATGCCGGCGACGGCAAGAACAAGAAGCAGAAGCCCGCTGCCGACCTTTCCCCCGGTCACGTGACCGATCTCCAGAGTGAGGGACTTTTGATTGATGGAGTCGATGATTTTTCCCACTTCAGTGGCAAAGCCGACTTTTTCAGCTTGCACTTCAATCGCCTGCCCAATGACGCGTGAACCGGCAAGGACGGATTCACCCTTGGTGACGAGTCGAGGGCTTGATTCGCCGGTCAAGAAAGCCAGGTCAAGTTCGGTTGATACGGAACGCAATGTTCCGTCGACGGGAACGCGCGCGCCCGCCGGGACGGTGACGAGATCTCCCACCTTCAACTGGGTCAAAGAAGTCCACCGGGGCTCTGGCCAAGTCGGTGCCTTCGGCGCCTCCGCAGACCAAGTCGGTGGTTGCACCAGCTCCGCCGCCCGAGGCGGCTCCGTTGGCGCCTCCGCAGTCCGAGTCGGTGGCGAATTCACTTGAAACAAAGGCCGATCAAAAAAAAATTCGAGCGGGTAGGGGTCCGAGGCGGCCCATTGCGAGGATTTGAGAAAATACCGGGTGGTGAGGATTAAAAAAAGAAATCCCGAAAGTGAATCAAAGTAAATATCGCCCGTAGCGCTCCCTTGGTGTTTGACCAGTGAATAAATTGAAAAGATGGACCCGGCGAGAAACGCAAGGGTCAGCGGCAAGTCGACATTGAAAACGCGCGAGCGAAAAGCCCGGATTGCATTCCGGTAAAAGGGCCAAGCGCCGTAACTCATCACCGGAATGAATAGAACAAAGGAAATCCAATCGAAAATTTGCTTTAAGCCCGCCGGAGCTCCCGCATACACCGAAATGGCGAACAACATGATGTTTGCAAACAGCGCCCCGACCACGGCGATTCTCTGCAGCTCCTGTCGCCGCAAGGACTGGCGAAACTGGTTCGCGGGGTGGTCGTGTTCGAGCCAGCGAAAAGTGAATCCCAATCGCGAAAGTGTTTGCGACAAGGTGACCAGATCCGCCGCCGCCCCCCAATTGACCGTCAACACGGAATCCACGTTGTTCCAGCGAACGTCGCGAACCTGGGGAATATATTCAGGCAGGCGGGCGAGCACGGTCAGGCAGCCGGAGCACTGAATGCCCTCAAAAAAAAGACGGCTGAAGGGGCCTTGCGGGTCCTCGCTCACAAAACGGGCCAGGGCTACTGGATCCGCGAGCGAGGGGTCCGATTCCTGGCGCGGACGAAGCCCCCAGTTTTGCGCCGACTGATTTTCGCTTTGCAGAATCTGGTCTACCACCCGACATCCGGCACAGCAGTATTTTTGACTGGGTCTGAGAATCGCGGCCCCGCAATAAGCACATTTTGCCAATGAAATTTTCCCCACTTGCGTTCCTCATGCGAAGAACGTGCCGCATTTTATCAGCCGCGGCTGCGGCTGATAAAATGCGATTGGCCAAATCGTGACGAATCGTCTCACGGCAATCTTAAGGATCGTGACGAATCGTCTCACGGCAATACCCCTTAAGGCGTGGGGGAAGGTGTTTCGTCCGGCAAGTCGGTTCCGTCGAGGTTGGGGGTGGGGTCGGCGACCAAACCGTACTCCCGCTCTTTGCGATAAAGGGTGCGGCGATTAATACCCAAAATCTGCGAAGCCTTATCTTTCTTTCCCCCGACCTTTTCCAGGACGAGCTGAATGTATCGACGCTCCAATTGCTCAAGACTGGGAAGATCCTGGGTCACGTCACCATAGAAATCTTCGATTTGCGCCATTTCAGGAAGAGGAATGTCTTGCTCCTGAATCAAAGGCCGATTGGTCATGACAACCAGCCGTTCAACCATATTTTCAAGTTCGCGAACATTTCCGTCCCAGCGCAACTGGATCAGTGACTGCATGGCCCCTGGAGTAAACCCCATGATTTTTGAATTGTTGGTGGCGGCATATTTGCGCAGAAAGTGATTCGCCAGCAAAGGAATGTCCTCTTTGCGGTGACGCAAGGGAGGAATGCCGATGGGTATCACTGAAAGCCGATAATAGAGGTCTTCGCGAAAATGACCTTCACGGATGGCGGCCTTAAGGTCCTTGTGAGTCGCCGCAATGATACGAACATTGACGTCCTTTTGAGCCGTATCGCCCACCGGGCGAATCTTTTTTTCTTGAATGACCCGCAGAAGTTTGGCTTGAAGCGAGACGTCCATATCGCCTATTTCATCAAGAAATATGGTCCCCCCGTCAGCCTCTTCAAACAGGCCTTTCTTGCGAGCGACCGCACCAGTGAAGGAACCTTTGGCGTGGCCGAAAAGTTCGCTTTCAAGCAAGGTGTCGGGGATGGCCGTGCAATTGACTGCGACAAAGGGTTTGTCTCTTCGCGGACCCAACTGGTGGATGGTGCGGGCGACCACCTCTTTGCCAGTTCCGGATTCTCCGGTCACCAAGACATTGGCCTGAGTCTGTGAAACCCGCTCGATCAGGTCAATAACCTGCGCCATCGCCTTTGATTTGCCAATCAGGCCGCCTTTTTCGTGGTTCTTGCGGACTTCATGCCGCAGAATTTCGTTTTCAGAACGAAGGCGCCCCACCTGCAGCGCCCGCAACAGGCGAATTTCAAATTCAGAAAGTTTGAACGGTTTGGTGACGTAATCAAAAGCCCCGCGCCGGATGGCTTCCACGGCGGATTCAATACTGCCAAAGGCGGTGATCAGGATGACGGGCACGTCGGGTCGGAGCTTCAGAAACTTTTCCGTGAATTCGACGCCGTTCATCCCGGGCATTTGAATATCGGTGATCAAAACATCGATCGAAGGGTGGGAGTCGGGATCGGCCTCCCACTGGGCCAGAGCTTCCAACCCGCTTGCAAAAGTTGAAACTTGGTACCCTTCGGAGCGCAAAAAATCCTCAATTAAGGAGCGCATCTCGGAGTCGTCATCGACCACCGCGATATGAACTGTGGTCTGACTTGAAGTCACCCGATCCTCCCTCAGCTTTCTTTTTTTTAAAACAAGTCGGGCCGGGCGGCAACATGAGACCGCGCAGATTCGCCAGATTCTGATTGTTTTGCTGGTTTTAATGGTTTTGACAAAAAATCCGTGACATGATGCTGACCAGACTATGTCGCCCGACTCATTGGTTAAAGAACTGAGTGATCAGAAATACGCTCTCGACCAGGCCGCCATCGTGGTGGCCACTGATCCGCGGGGAATTATCACTTACGTGAACGACAAGTTCACTGAGATTTCTGGGTATCGGCGTGAGGAGCTCCTCGGCCAAACTCATCGGCTCGTCAATTCAGGGTACCACGACGCCGAATTCTTCGCCGATCTGTGGCGGACCATCCAGAACGGCCGGGTTTGGCGTGGTGACCTTCGCAATCGCGCCAAGTCGGGGAATTTTTATTGGGTTCGCACCACCATTGTGCCATTCATGGATCCTTCCGGTCGGCCGTACCAGTATCTCTCCATTCGGCAAGATATCACGCAGCTCAAGGAGGGGGAACAAACGATTCTTGAACAACAAGGGAAACTGGTGACGGCGAGCAAGCTTTCGGCCCTGGGAGAAGTGGCCGCCTGCCTCACCCACGAAATCAACAATCCGCTCGGGGTGATCCTGGGTCGATGCGAGATGCTCCGTCAAATGCTGAACCGCGGGGATTTGGATCCGGTGAGCCTTCATCGCATTGCCGAGACCATCGAAACCACTGGTCGCCGCATCGAAAAAATCGTCAAAAGCATGCGTTCATTCACCCACGGCGGGGACACCGAACCCTTTGAGCACGCCCGCGTCGCTGACATCATTGAAGGCGCTTTGGATCTTGCGTACCAGCGCCTGGTCGATCATGGCATCGCATTTGAACAACTCATCGAACATCCGGGTTTGATGTTGGAGGTCCGTCCCACCCATCTCCTGCAGATTCTTGTCAATCTTCTCAACAACTCGCACGACGCGGTGATGAAACTGCCAAATCGTTGGATCCGCCTGGAGGTTTTCAGTCGGGGTGATTTTCTTGATCTGATCGTCTCCGACAGTGGTCAAGGAATTGCGGTTGAAATATTGCCGCAGCTCTTCACCCCCTTTTTCACCACCAAGAACGCCCAGGTCGGAACGGGATTGGGGTTGGCGATTTCACGAAGTCTCGCCCGCAAGAACGGTGGCGATCTCCGGTATGACCATACCTCACCCCACACCCAGTTCGTGGTGAGCCTGCCCAAACGCCAAATGCCCAGAACTCTGCAGCCGCAGCAGTCGCCGCCGCCGCAGCAACAACAACAACAACAACAACAACAACAGCACAGAGCTTTGGAGGCTCGCTGACGACAAGAATCTTGGAGGCCCATTGATTTCTTTTCTGCGATCCCTCCGCGATCTGTTTCATCCCCGCATTTTGGCCTTTGTGGCCCTGATTCCCATACTTTCGGCCCTTGTATGGTTGGTGCTGGGCATTCTGTTGTTTTTCTTTTTCGGCGATCGTCTCGATCAGGGATTGGCCCATTTTGCATTTCTTCAGTCTCTCCGCGAGACGTTGATGAGCTGGGGCCTGTCGCTCGGTGGAATTCTGACTGCCGTCTTGCTCATGGTCATTTGCCTGCCGTTGATCTATTGGACGTCCCTTTTATTGATGTCTTTTCTGGCTCTTCCTTACATCATCTTGCTTCTTCGCCCCACCTATCCTTTGGCTTTTTCGGCGGGAACGCGAGCCCGGGGCGCGGCCCTCCGGTTGAGTATTCTTGTCTTTGTGAAGGCGGTGGTGATTTATTTTCTTCTCCTTCTTCTCTTTTGGCAGCCTCATCTGTTTGCCATCGGAAACGGCATTCTAGGGGCTTGGGTGAACGCTTCATTTTTGGCGATTGAAGTTCTGGGTGAGGTTTGTTCGCCGGCGGAAATGAAGGTGATCCTGCAACGGAATCGGTGGCGGAACCTGGCCATGGGATTTCTCCTGATGGGATTGTTGACCATTCCAATCATCCAATGGATTACGCCCGTCTTCGGCGGGCTCTGGTTTGCCCATCAAATCTTGGCGCAAGTTCATCGGCAAAGGTCCGCGCAGTAAGGGCCCTGAGGGCCTGTAAAAGAATAAATTTGAAGCGGACAAAAACTTCTTGCACAAGGTCTTCTGTTTCTACCCTATCATTACCGTATTGACCCTTAGTTGGTATGCCTATAAAGGGGTTGAGGCCTGTTATGAGATTTAATCCGCGGTCGCTTGTGATACTTATGTGACTGGGATGATGTCAGTGTGACCTTCTCCCCTTTCGGTGGACACCAAACAGTCCAAATCAGAGGGGGAATTTATGGGCAAACAGAAAAATCGTCGGTACACTTTAGAGTTTAAACAACAAGCGGCTGAACTTGCAAGTCGAGTAGGTACGACTAAAGCCGC
>PSRN01000258.1 GCA_003176075.1 Bdellovibrio sp. | reverse complement strand
CCTCCGCAGACGCAACGGGCGTCAACCGCCCTTCGACATTGTCGAAAGTCAAAAGACCCTTGCCGTAGTTCACCTTGAAATTGGCCTGGCCAAGGAAGAAATCCTCGAGATAAAGATTTTGTCCCGCCGCGGACATATTGAAAGTCGCGGCCCGGGAGTCTCCGGAGGTCGATCCGCTGATTTGAGCCCGTCCCTCAACCGCCATGCCATGGATCTTGCGGATGTGCGCAAGATCCACCGAAGGTGTTTCGTAATGAATATTGAAACCCTTTTCATAAGATATGATGCCGTGGCTTTGCCCCTGATCCTGACCCATGCGGATGTTGGCGTTGTAACTGACGGCCTCGCTGGTGATCTGCACGCCCCCGCGCACCGCCGCGTTATCGAGAGCGACAATATTTTGCTCTCCCCGTTCAGCGCTCACTTCAAAGTGACGAAGTCGCGCGTCCCCGGTGCACACGAGACTGAGCTTCGGCACCAGGGGCCCGCCGCAATCCACCTCGGCGCCGGCAAAAAGTTCCAGGGGCAAATCCCCGACGTCAATTTGTTTGAGGAGTTGGCGGAGATTGAGCTCCTGCGTTTGAACCGCTGAACGAATGCTCACTGACAAATGAGGCTTCTGATCGATTTTCAATTTCACTTGCGATAGCTCGACCGTGGCGGCGCTGTGTTTCAGCTCGACCTTGGGGAGCGACACTTCTCCCGGCGAAAGATCCCCCTGGGTCTTGATTGAACCGACTTCGTAGGGACCGATAAACACCTCGTGGGTCAAAAGTTGAAAGGCTCCTTGGGGCCAGTCGAAGCCCCGCAGTTGCAGATGCCCGTCCACGGTGTAATCGCCTTGCAGTTTGGGTGTTCCGTATTGCGGTGTCAGAACTTCCCCCAACTCGCCGGAGTGACCTTGTGCCTTCACTTTGAGTTGACCCAGGGGATGGACGGACAGTTTGGGCGGGTCGGAGAGATGGCCCGCCAGCTGCAGCTTTTGGCCGGCACCCGCCACGGTCAACTCACTGATTTCAATCGACTGGGGAGTGAGCCGGCCGAGGGCTCGAAACGACCAAGGGAAGGAAATTTTTTGCCAGCGCAAAGTGGAGCGGGTCGCGGCCAAGTCAAAACTCACTTTGCGGGTGACATTGCTGACCCGGCCGCTGAGCGCTCCAACTTTCAGGTCGAGGTCCTGCTTTGCCGACGACAGCGAGACCTCACTGTCGACAATGATGAAGTTGCTCACCGGCACCTGGCCCAAAACAGAAAAAAATTGATCCCAGGGAATTTCTTGCGCGGGTTCTTTGGAGTCCGAAAGAAGGTCCAGATCCATTTGGACGGCGGCGCCATCGACCAAGAACTGGGAAAGGTAAATCCGTCCCCCGACGAGTTGGATCAGATCGAAGTGCGCCTCAATCGTCTTGGCGGTGAGTTCACGGAAAGCTTCCTTCTTGTGGGGTCTCAGGCGGGCCGAGTGCAGGCGGACTTTCGGGGAAAACCACTCGAATTCGAATTTGTCGGCTTGAATCACAAAGGGGAGTTGATTGGTGGCGAAGTTTTGGAACTCGTTGAGGGCCCAAGTCTCCATTTGGGGTTGCACGAAGACGCGCAAAACCACAAGCAGCGCGAGAAAAAGCACCAGGGGAGAGAGGAGCAGGATCCACTTTCTCAAGTCGCCCCGCCCTTCCACAGCCGCAACAGAGTCAACGCCGACCGATAATTGGGTTGGTGATTGACAAGACTTTCCATGATCTCAATGGCCGGGAACCGTTGTCCCAGGCCGGCGAGGGCCTGGGCCCGGTAGTACAGCAAGGCGAAGGTCGCCTCCGGGTGATCGGTGAACTGAAGGGCGGCGCGGTCAATCGCTTCCAGCAAATGCAGGAATTGGCGCGCCTGGAGCAGGGCCTCCATGCGGGTCCATAGCGTTTCCACTGTCGGATGCGCTTGCACCGTTGAAGGCGCTTGCGCGCTCGGAGTGTCGTCAGGCAGAAAATCCAGACTGGCCTCGGGATAATCCCACATCAGCAGGGCCACCGCGAAATCCCGTCCCAGCTCGTCAGCTTTGTGGGCCTTCAGCCAGATTCGATGCATCCCCCCGCGAATGACTTCGAGTTGTTTGAACTCTTCGGGGTTGAGGAGCGGTTCGACCAGCCTTTCCTGCTCCAGATGGGCGGCTTCTTCGATTTTCTGCTCGAGGATCTGCTCCGCCCTGCGGTCTTTGAGTCTTTCCAGCAAGTTTTTGATTTCACGATCGGCCGGAAAGAGGTGCAGCAGATGCAGGATCACGCGCTCCTCGTCCTCTTCCAGGCCTTGCACCTTCAGCATATCCAGTTGGGAAATCAATTCTTGCCGCTCGTTGCGGTACCTTTCCTGGATCGACAGGCGCCGCTGTTCGCGCAGGGTTCGATGTTCCGGGCGGAGGATGTCGGCGCCGTGCGAGCGCGCCAGTTCCGGCACGCCGTCGGCCCCTGCCCCTTCCTTAAGAGCGTCGATCAGGGCGGGCGAAAGTTCCACGGTCTGCGGAGGTGCCGAAGCCACTTGTGGCGTAGCCACCGACTTGGACAGTTGTGCCAAGGCCTCAAGAAAATGAGGCCAAGAAGGAGAAACACCCAAATCAAGTTTTGCCTGGCAAAGTTCACAGTAAGCGGCAGGTTGGGCTGACCGCAAAAAAAAGATCCCCAAGGTGGCCAAATCGGCGACGGGGACGTCGAGCAAAGCATATTTTTTTTGCAGCCGCAGCACCGCTGCCGAAAGCATTTCGGACTCCATTAAGAGTTCACGAATTTCCAGTTCAAGGGGGTTGGTTGACGAGTGCTCTGCCACCCCAGTATTTTGCCAGAATTTTCGCCGGAATTTTAGCCAGAAAACTCAATCAAGAAGCAGATTTATTCGATTGCCGTGGCTCTATTTATTGACTCTTTCGACGTATTCGCCGGTGGTCGTGTCGATGCGCAAGAGGTCGCCTTCGTTGATGTGAAGCGGGACTTTAACCACAAGTCCAGTTTCAAGGGTCGCTGGCTTCGTGGCTCCCGTCACCGTGTCGCCTCTCATGCCGGGGTCGGTTTGGGCGACCTTCAAATTCACGGCCTTGGGGACGTCGCAGGAAACTGGACGTTCGTTATAAAACAAAATCACCACCTGAAGGTTTTCAATCAGAAAATTCTTGGCTTCGCCGATTTCATTCTCGGTCATGGTGATCTGTTCGTAGTTTTCCTTGTCCATGAAATTGTACCCGTTGTCGTCCTTGTAGAGATAAGACATTTCGCGGTTGAGGACATTGGGGACGTCGAATTTTTCTCCCGACTTGAAGGTTCTCTCCAGCAGCTGGCCGGTGAGGAGATTCCTCATTTTCGTGCGCGTGAACTGGTTTCCTTTGCCCGGTTTGACGTGCTGAAAATCGACAATCGAATACGGTTGGCCTTCGACCATGATTCGAAGGCCCTTTTTAAAATCCGCGTTTTCGTACATGGAATCCACTCCTTCGCTTCTGCTGCAATAAAAATCTCCAAATCCCTAAATCTCTCGATCTCTAAATCCCCAAAATTCCTAAATCTCTAAATCTTTAAATTTCATAGGGTAGATCGACCGGAGGGTCAACCGAGGATGTGCCGATGCTGTTCAATCCGCCCTAAAATGGACTCGAGCAGGATTTTTTTTCTCTCCCAGATTTTCTTTTCCCGACTCGCCAGGGGCTTTAATATTTCATCCTGGGGAGGGGTGATCTCCTCATCAAAGTAATCCCAACGCTTGCGGACTTCGGCGGATTCGGGGAATTCCTCGCTGAGAGCGTAAAGGAATTCACGCGCTTTTTTAAGGTCATTGCGCACGATCAGCGCGTCTATATAGGACAAGTGGCGGTCCAGTGAATGTTCCTCCGGTGGTTTTTGGGACGGGGGCAATGGCGTTTCCTTGAGTTGCCGCATTTCAAAGAGATCATCTTCATAATCAACCGCCGTGAGGGTTTCCAGCTTTTCAACCGCCTGTCGGGACCGCTCAGCCAAAGGATTCAAGAACAGCACCATCTTATGGGCCTTTAAAGCGTCGTGGGGCCTTTTGAGTTCCACGTAGACTTGGCCGAGAAGTTGGTACGCGAGCAGATTTTCAGGAGAAAGCTCGATGGCCTTTTTAAGCGTCTTCTCCGCGTCTTGCAGTTGTCCCATCTCGCTCAAAACACGCGCACAAGCCAAATACCCACCCACATAGTCAGGATGGCGGTCGATCCCATCGGTGGCGGTTTTTAGAGCGTCTTTCAGACGCCCTTTTTCGCGATAGGCATCGGCAAGAGCCGCAAAGACTTTGGAGCGGGGCTCCTTGGCCAGTAGCTTTTCATATTGTTCGAGGGTTTTTGCTGAAATTGAACTCACCTTGATAGAATGCCTTAATTGAGACCAGCCCTCAAATGATTTCGAGGGCAACTCGCGCACGCTGATTTTCCCTTTGTTCAAAGGGCATTCTGTGTTTTGATTCCGGGCATGGTTGAGGGGGAGAGTCAGATTTTTTTAGGCATCGATCCAGGGTCCTTGAAGACGGGCTTCGGGGTTCTATGTTTTGACGTCACGGGAATGCTTCGCCACATGGCTCATGGCGTGGTTGAGATGGACGGCCAGCTTCCGTTGGCGCAAAGGCTCAGTGAACTCAGTGAGAGTTTGCAAACTCTTTTTCAGAAATACCGTCCTCATCACGTGATCGTGGAAAAAATCTTTCTTGGTAAGAGCGCCGAAAGCGCTTTCAAACTGGGACATGCCCGCGGCGTGGTTATAGCGCAAGCGATTCGCTCTGGCGCGCGGCTTTCTGAATACGCCACGCGTGAAGTTAAAAAGGCGGTGGCCGGGAACGGCGGAGCATGCAAAGATAGCGTGCAAAAGGCCGTTTGTTCGCACCTTCGTCTCCGTTCAGTTGTGAGTCTTGACGCTTCGGATGCGCTTGCCTTGGCGATTTATCACAGTTATCGCTGGACAGAACGGTTGAGGCTCGAGCAGGGACGGATCTTGTGATTAATTTTTTACGCGGAACATTGCTGGAAGCGACTCTCGAAGCGACGACTTTGGATGTCCAAGGTGTGGGCTATGAGCTGCACTGCCCTTTGAACGTGCTGGCGGATTTGCCCGAGAAACTGGGGCAAAGGTTGGAATTTTGGATTTCGACGCAAGTCAGGGAAGACGCCATTCAACTGTTTGCCTTCACTGATCGTGAACAAAAGAAGCTCTTTTTGACTCTTTTGAAAGTGAACGGCGTGGGGCCGAAAATGGCTTTGAACATTCTTTCGGGCACCAGCAAGGAAGAACTGGTGCGTCTGATTGAAACGGAAGACGTCAAGGGCTTGGCGAAACTCCCCAAGGTGGGGAAAAAAACGGCCGAGCAAATGATCCTGACGCTCAAGGGAAAACTCGTCATGGCAGAGGAAGGCCGCTCGGTTAGTCCAGCACAAAAACCCACCGATGACATCAGTTCGGCTTTACTGCACTTGGGGTTTCGTCCGCCCGAGGTGGAGAAAGTCTTGGCCCGACTGCCGCCGGGCCTCACCTTTGAAGAGGGCGTGCGGGAGAGTCTTTCCCTTCTTTCGACAGGATTGTAATCGCTATGGCAAAAATTATTGAACACCATGAAGGTTCCCAGCGAGATTCCCATCGAGATTCCCCTGGAGTTTCCAGTGAGGGTCTCAATTTCAATAAAGACTTGGTCTCGCCGGATCTGGCTGCTGGCGAAATTTCATGGGAGAATCAACTCCGGCCTTTGCGCTTTGCCGACTTTCCAGGTCAGGATACCGTCAAAGAAAAACTGCAGGTTTTCGTCAAGGCCGCCCGGCGGCGGCAAGAGCCTCTCGACCACCTGCTTTTAAGTGGCCCGCCCGGGCTCGGCAAAACGACGCTGGCGCGGATTATCGCTGGCGAAATGGGGGCGGGCTTTAAGGCGACCTCCGCCCCGGCCTTGGACAAGAAGGGGGATCTGGCCGCCATTTTGACCAGCCTTAAACCTTTTTCGGTGTTGTTTATCGATGAGATTCATCGGCTGAGCCGGCAGGTGGAGGAGTATCTTTACACCGCCATGGAGGATTACTATCTGGATCTCGTGACGGGAGAAGGTTTAGGGGCCCGTTCCATGAAGTTTCAGCTGGCCCCCTTCACTTTGATCGGAGCGACGACGCGGGCCGGGCTGCTCAATGCCCCTTTTCGCGATCGCTTCGGTATCGTCGAACGCTTGCAGTTTTATGATCGCGAGTCCCTGGGACTTATTCTTCATCGTTCAGCGCAGATTCTAAAAATTCCCGCCGCCGACGAGGGATTGTTGGAGATCGCCCGCCGCTCGCGCGGGACTCCGCGTGTCGCCAATCGCTTGTTGAAGCGCGTGCGCGATTACGCCGAAGTGCAGGGGCAGGGACAAATCACCGAGCAAATAGCGACCTCTTCCCTCGATCAGCTGGGCGTGGACCGTCTGGGTCTCGACGATATGGACCGTCGAATTCTGTCCCTGATCGCGCAAAGGTACCGGGGGGGGCCGGTGGGCATTGAAACGCTTTCAGCCGCTTTGAGTGAAGAAAAGAATACCCTGGAAGAAGTTTACGAACCTTTTTTGATTCAAGAGGGGCTGCTGGTTAAAACCCAGCGGGGAAGAGTGCTCACCGATTTGGCGCGACGGCATTTGGGGGCTTTGATCGACAGCCACCAACTGGATTTTTTCTAAGAATTCACTTAACCTAATTCATGGCTTTCGTTGACAATAAGCCGGTCGCTTTTAAACTCGGCTACGAGCTGGACAAGGCGCGTTTTTACAGCTGGCTTGGCGGAGTTTTACCCGCGTACCGTGGTCACGCTATCGCTAGGGCTCTCATGAATCTTCAACATCAATGGTGTCGTGGCCAGGGATTCACTTCGGTGGAGACAAAGACGCAAAATCGCTGGCAGCACATGCTTATATTAAACATCAAATCCGGATTTATTATCACTGGTTTTGAACCTGAGCCAGAAGACTCAAAGATCCTTATGGAAAAGAAGTTATGAGGCTCATACCGCCCTGACAGAGAAGAAGAACGCAACTATTGTCACGTCAAGGGGTCTCACGACGCTTCCATTCGCCGTCATGCTCCTCAACACCGAATTGCTTCAGGGACCCCAACAGCTCACCCCAAAAATCAAAACTCTTATGAAGGATTTCGTCCGTGTCCGTTTTACGGGGGACAATTCTTGCTTCGCCAAATGGCCGTTGAGCCGAGGACACAAATTTCAAATTATTTTTGATCAAATACTTAATTGCCGCGATTTTTCTTCTTTGGTCATTGTCGATCGGATCGCTCCTTCTCTCCAGCCCAGATTCAATGCTGTAGCGAAGACCTTGACTAGCAAGAACAAGTTCCACGATTTCATCCGTGATCAGAGGAATTGAACGCAACCAATTCTCCCATACGGGGCGAAAATCCGCCCGCACGAGGTCACGCACCGTTTTTGACCTGATCCTCATCATGCGCGCCCTGAGTACCTCTGCCGGACCCCCATTCAATAGTTTGTTCAAATACAGGAGAGTCTGCATTTCCTGGTGCACGAGTGGGCGCGGATAACCATGATTACTCGCAAAATCGTCGTCGGGACGCTCGAAATACAGCAAAGCCTCCTCTCTCTCCTCCTCCTCCTCCTCCCATGGAAAAAGTGGGCTCGGAAGCCTGCTGTGATTGTATACATACTCATGACCTTCGCCGGCGTCATCGGAGATGCTCCATTCGCCATTTTGGTTTATACTCAAAGTCAGGACAGCACTAAGAGCGCTGGAAGTTCGAGTCGGATATGGATATTGAAAGAGTATATTCAGCACCCTCCCCCGCGGGACGATTTGCTTCAATTCGTCGAGAACCTTGGGGTTGAAGGATAAATCATATTCACTGCGGGGTAATGGCTCGGCCAATTGACTCAGTTGGGACAGCACCCCATCAGGGATCGTCACCCACTGTAATCTTGGCCAATAGCCCAGCCGCCTAAACCGAAAAAATGCTCTTGTTCTTACTTCTCTATTGGTAATTGGACTTCCTGACTTCACATTCACTCGGTTCACTTCCCAGCAGTATGTCGCCCTGGCCGCAGGAAGATAGAAGCAATGGCCGGCCAAAAAAACAGCCGCCATCAATCGAAGTGGAGACCTCCTGGGGGAATTCCGTGGGATGGGGTCTCCAAGCTGAAGATGGAGCCGAGAGGGGAAGAAGTTCGCAAATTTAGAAAAGGTTTTCATTTAGGCAATTATTGAGGTACTCGCCGAGAAAACACAAGAACGTGGGGAAAAAATAGAATTTTCCTGCGATTGAGAATGCATTTCTTCCAGGGTCTGTAAACCGAGTGGTCAGTCGCGAAAAACGTCATAGGGCCCCGGCGGAAATCACTGGTTAGTCGTGATGTATTGGGCGGTGAGCTTCAAGCTCATCTTAAAATTCCTTGCGATAGAGGCGTTTTAAAGCCTGAGAAATCATCGCTTTGCGACTTGTCCGTTGCGAGTTGCGCGAGCATGTTGGTAGCTTCGTTCGAGTCAAAATCCTCTCTTAAATCAAAGAAAGGCCCCCAAAACTCAATACCGACGGCGTCATTTCGAAAACAAAATTTGTGGATCTTTTCAAAAGACCTATCCTGGTGTTCGCTGTCGAGGAAGCTGAACATGGTGGCTACGATGTTCAATTTGTATTTAAAGATTTCCCTAAACACACATTTTCTGCCTGGCTGAAATTCAATGACGACGAGTCATACAAGCTTGAAATTGTCGTTGACGAGGGGGGCGGCAAAGAAAAACAAAAAATAAGAAAAAGGCTTCACCAGAAAGAGTTTCTCCCCTATTGGCTTTGAGGCGCTGATCTTGGAACCTTGAACTCGATCCCATTTCATTCCCATAGGCTTTGAAGTTCTTCAGGAGAAAGTCCGCGCAGCCGTTCCTTCCTGTAAGGTCTCTTGCCACACTCTTCTTGTTCGTTCAGTTGGATATAATTCTGTACGGTTTTGTAAGCCTTCCAGCCCTTAATTACGCGAGTGAATGGCCGGTGCCGCCAAAATTTCAGTTCGCTGTGACTCTTCCTTGTCTGGCCCTGCTCCATCTGGCTCTGGCCACTCTGGCCCTTTCCGAAGGTACCGGTCACGCGCTGGCTGATCTGTCCCGCCAAAACCCGAAAGAAGTTCTGCAGCATTGATCTTTT
>PSRN01000159.1 GCA_003176075.1 Bdellovibrio sp. | reverse complement strand
GGTGGAGCGGGGGGTAATGGCGGCTCGGGTACTGAGTGGTTTTCCGTGGGAAGCGGTGGCGGAGGCGGAGGCGGAGGCGGAGGCTCCGGCACCTATGGAGCCGTCGGAGGCAATGGCGCAAATTACGGTGGCGGTGGCGGTGGCGGTGGCAGTGGCGATGCGGGTTACGGCGCAGGTGGCAATGGGGCTCAAGGAGTTATCGTCATTCGATATATGCCGAATTTTTAAGAGAAAGCTCTGCAGAACACGAATTCCGGGTGCCGGGCCCGCGTCTTCAACTCCATAAGCGCATGTCTTACGGCATCGCTCATTGGGATTCGCCGCTGCTGTTTCGAATCTTGGTCCTGTCAGCCAGGCCATCGCGGTCACGAAGTCTCATGATGTGGATGTACCCGGGCTCAAAATCCATCCGATCCCAGTTGGCGATTACGTTTTGCTTGACGAAACTTCTGGAGCCACATGGCAGCCTGACCTTTCGGGACTTGCAACCTCCGTTCTGGTCCGTTTGGGATGGGAGCCGGCGGACCGTCGTTGTTGCAAGCCGGTGCATGTCCTCCTGTTAACACCTATTAAAACTACTAGCTTAATCTATTAAAAATACTAGACTAAAAATGGCGGATAGGATTACCCTTTTTCGAAATGAATGAGCGAGAATTGCCTTTTATCAGCGAACTCGCGGGGAATCTGAACGATTCTCCGCAGTTCTTGCAGGTAATTTTGGGGCCGAGACAGGTGGGAAAGACCACGGGCATTCTTTCGTTCCTCGAAACTTATCGGGGCGAAAGTCTTTATTTTTCAGCGGATGAGCTTCTTGCTCCCGGACCAGGATGGATCGAAGAGAAATGGCAAGCCGCTCTACTGAAGAACTCCTCCTGTCTGCTGGTGATAGACGAGATTCAAAAGGTCCCGAATTGGTCCCAAACTATTAAAAAAATTTGGGATGCGCAAAAAAGAGCGAAGAATTCCTACCGACGCCTGGTCCTCTTGGGTTCCAGTTCCTTGGAATTGCATACCGGCCTTTCTGAAAGCCTCGCCGGCCGGTTTCAACTGATTCGAGCCACCCACTGGGGTTTTAAGAGGTCACTGACATTGCGTCAGATGAGTGTCGAAGATTTCGTACAATATGGAGGCTACCCGGGCTCTTATTCTCTGCTACATGCCCCGCGGAAATGGGAGAAATATATTCGCGATTCCATAATCGAAACGGTTATCGGAAAGGACATCTTACAGAGCGCCAAGGTTCAAAAGCCAGCGCTATTCCGGCAGGCTTTCGGCCTTTTGATGTCATATCCCGCTCAAGATATCAGTTACACGAAACTTCTTGGCCAGCTTCAAGACGCCGGTAACACCGACCTCGTGAAGCGTTACATCGACCTTTATGAAGGAGCTTTTTTAATTAAATCCGTTCACAAATATTCCGGCAAAGCCGTCGTCTCCAGGTCCTCTTCCCCTAAAATCATACCGTTATGTGGTGCCCTGATAAGCCGTGAGATATTCTCGACCCAAGAAGGTTATGGCCGGGCGTTCGAGGCGGCGGTTGGCGCATGCCTGATCAATCATGGTTTCGAAACAACGTATTGGCGTGACCATACCCTTGAAGTCGATTTTGTTGTGGAAGACCGAGGCCGGTTATTTGCAATCGAAGTTAAGTCTGGGCGCCGCAAATCCACGAAAGGCATGATTGATTTCCTACAGCGTTTCCCTAAGGCATCAGCCGTGTACGTTACGCCCCAAAATATCGAATTGTTCCTAAATGATCCAAGTGGATTTCTCAAGACGCTGGCGTGATTCCAACGTCGGCATTGGAACGACGACTCCGGGCTATTAGTGTCATCGCGATCAGCACTTTTCCAGCAAACCGGTCAAGTCACGGGTTAGCTGATCGAAATCAACTTTTTCACCAGTTGCAAGAAAAATGGCGCCAGCAGATCGTTTCAAAATAGTCTTGTCAAGTTTACGCCAAAAAGCGGAAAACGATTCAGGGATGTCGGTTTCACGATGTTTGAATGTCGCGCTGATCGCTCGGCGAAGAGTTTTTGTGTCCTTTGCTTTTTTCAAAAGTATCGTCAAATCGTAAACATCTTTGGCCCGTGAATTTGCAGAGCCATGAGAAACCAGCGCATGGAGTTTTTCTGCAATGATAGTTTCAAGCGGATAAACCGACCAACTGACTGGCTCACTCGGCTCCAAAATTGAAATGAGCTCCGCAGAAACCGGGGCCGGTGTTATCACATCAGCAACCCCGATGTCTAAGACCAGCTTGGCAAGCCTCTGATACGCTACTTTCGGTTCACCGATCGAGAACCGGATGATCAATCGGCGCCCGCGATACTTTGTCTGATGATCGAGATCCAATGGCTCAATCGCGCCCATCCAAAGGCCATCTTCAGCGCTTGAGGTGATTTGTTGGCTTGCACGCTTCTCCGCTTCCTCCATTGACAATCCATGGATGGATGTATCCAAATCGACGGTCGCTCTACCTGAGAAATGGATCTTGAGCATCACGAAACCGCCCTTGAAAACGAGATGTTTGGCCAGCTTGGGGTCGGTGGTCAGTCTCGCCACCAATCGTTCGATCGCAAATTCAAGCGCTAAACCCTGATAATCTCTGTCAAGAGTGCGACTCAATTGCGACAATCGCGCAACGATTTGCGTCGGTCGTAACGGATTCACAGTGACTCCAGATACGGGATGACCTTTTTCTCAACGCGCAAGCGACGGGCCATTGCATACACTTTATCCCTCGTGGTCAATCCATCAGCAATGACCTGCTTTAAAGCGCTAACCGCCGTAGTCATGCCAACCATTCTGCTATAGCGAAAGCAATCTACAATTGTGCGCTCTAAGTCGGTGATTCGGAACTGCCCATGATCAACAATTCCGATGCGAAAATGCGGTGAGCGGGATCGCACGGTTCTAAGGGATCGCGCGGGCGGCGCCGAACGAGCATAGGGCACCAATATCCAGATTCCTCCAAACATTTGCTCCGTTAGCCCGTAAAATTTGAGTGCGGATATAAGACAAATTGAGGAAGGCTTGCCCACAATCCGCGTGGCACGAAAAAAATCTCCCTCAATGCCCTCAATATCCTTGGGGGAGGCATAAACGCCTTTACTCAATCGGACAACCTCTCCGTTCTGAATTTGCTTAGCCAGGTTACGGTATTTCGTGCGGACTGATCTCACTTCATTAAGATGGCACAATAACATCACAATGTCAAATATGTGATGACATAGTGTCACGCGCTTGCGCAGAGCCTTTAAGGTCCTGTGGCTCATTTTGAAACGATGGTTTCGATGCCGAAAATAGTAGGAATCGGGACGAGCCGTGTCCGGTTCCTGGCCGATAAAGGATGAAAGCCGAAGAAAATCGAGAAAGTCGGCATCGGGACGACGGGCGCTGCATTCTTCGGTTCAACCGCGAGATGGTTTATTAGGACCCTCAGAAAAAATAAGAGATTTGGCCCAAACGACTATTCTCTGACTGACATCTAAAACTGCTTTGACTTCTTCTTGCGTTAGAGGGAGTTGTCCTTCTTCGTAGAGACGCACGGACGCGAAAGGGTTAAGCTCGCTCAGCGCGAAACCTTCCGGCGGCATTCTCTCATCGGGAAGAAGCGCCACTAGGATTCCGAGGTCGTGAACAAGCGGAAAAGCAATCTGAAGATGGACTAAAACCGCCTTGGTCGACTTTTCAACGGATTGCTGGGCCAAAAAAATAATATTTTCGCGACGGCCAGACTTCGCTTTGGAAAGTTCCATGGCCGAATCCAAATCGCCCTCCGCAATTTTCAGAAGTTCCTTGGCGTATTCTTTCTTGAAGAGAAATTTCTTGTAAATGGGAGTCATCGCATTTTCTTTCCACTGTGAAAAGCAACGAAGGAAACTCCGCCAAAATCTTTTCTTTCATTGAAGGAATGTTCGGCTTTGAAAATCAAATCCACCGCGATATCCGCGAATCGTGGCCGGTAAACCTCTTTCTGCATTTGCCGGATAGCCGCCTCGTCTTTTGCCACAATAAGAATATCCAAATCCGAATCCGCCGTGAAAACTCCATCCACTGCCGAATCAAAAAGTTAAGCCTGCAAAATTAAATCCTGGGAAGGAATGGATCCCAGAATTTCCTCAGCCTTCCTTTGCGCAAATAGATTATCACCGGATGAATTCCTCGTGAGCTTCGAGAGTCCCTTTCTAACCCGCTTCCGTAGAATCTATTGGATTAAATGAACCCAGGTATCAGATTTCCACTTTTGGCAGTTACCAACAATACTAATACGGATAGCAACTAATTTCGAGGATTATACCAGCTGATTCGACCTTGAGTCCATCCATGACTTCTATTCTTGGCTTGTTATAGGTTCCACGGCGAGCCTCCCCTTTATCGAAGTCGAATTCGTAACTAAGACTATTGTCACGACTCACAACCTTGAGCTCGCCGCCGGGTACACTTGCCTGATACCTCCCCCGGGAAACTTCCCTAATTTCGCTCTCTTCGCCCCCGCTGTTTACAAGGTAACAGCCGGTTTGAGCCGCTGGGGTTACCTCTCCCCAAAGCCCTGACAAAAACAACAGACTCAAGCAAATTTTTCGAATCATGGGTCTCACCTTTCAACTCCGGATCAAAATAGAAAAACCAAATTATCCCTAATCAGTTGAAACCATAATGGCAAACGGTTGAGAGCAGGTGCGAAATTATTTTGCAAAGACGTCGTCCTAAGTTGTAAATCCTAAGTGGTAAACATTTTTCCACCGAGAATTTGCGGCACACCCCTTCGACTATCGGGGCTGCAAGCGGAGTACAACCTCAGTCCAGTCATTCGCCTCGGCCCCTTCGTTCACCGGCCAACCATCGACCTCCACCCAAGCATGAAACTGGTACGTCAAATGCACTACTCCGTGCAGACGTCCCAACACCAAAGAGGCCGGGACGCCGAGACGGAGAAACACAGCGCACAGAACGCTCGAGGTCGAGAGACAATCCCGGGGAAGAAAAACCACGCGTGTCGTCGCCAAAATGACGTTGCTAATACGTGCAAGTCCGCGCTGATCACCAGATTGTACTGGTACGCCGTTGACTATGAAGTTCTTCTGCTTATTGGCGATCCATCCCATGACCTCGGAGGAATTGAGTCTGCGGAATCTCCAGGCCTCGCAAAGCACATAAAAAACGATACGCAACCGCTGCCCGGGAGGCAGCACAAAGTCGGAAGGCGCCACCGCGGAACCACCCAAACTAATGTCTTCAAGTTCTCGCCAGAAGTTGGTCATCTTACATCCCCCTCACATTCCCCTTACATTTCCCCAGCGAATCTTTGTGAAGCCAGCCAGGTTTCTGTCATCAAAGCCGTGATGATCCGGTTAGAAGCAGAAAGCACTAGAAGCACTCTGCAAAGCTTACAGTGTCTGCATTAATCCAGGACCGGTTCTTTGCAATTCTGGTAAAATTACGAGCACTTTGCAGCATGTTTGAAGAGGGAGCACTTTGCCAGACCAAACAAGACTGGGAACCCCATTTAGAGTTGCACGAGCGTCCTTCACTCGCCTGTTTTTGGCCGCCATGTTCTTGTTCCCATCCTCGGGAGAAGCCGCGACGACTCGCAACGGGCCATTTTCTGACGGGCCATCTTCTTCCCGCGAAGGACCTCTCGCGAGGGCCTGCAGCCAGGTTAACGTCCTTTCCGTGCATGGTGCGAAAACTCTCGACAATGGTCCTTCCGCCAATATCTCTTCTGCAGCTAACCCTTCCACCGCCAATGATCCTTCCCCCATGGACAAACTCGCTGCCCTTCTCGCAAGTGACCCAGCTTTCCGCAAAGCAAAATTCAAACTTGAATACATCTTTGACATTTGGGATTGGGCTAATTATTTCTCAAGCTCGCAGCTGGCTGCACGTCAAATCGATGATCGTCGCTTTCAAGTCTTTCTTGCTTTGGCCAAGAGCGATCTGAGGCCAGGCCTTTGGGATCCGAGCTGGACCAGAATGACGGAGGCGTTAAAGAAAAAAGGTTTCTACTTGGACTGGATCGATTTATGGCGGTTGAGTAAGGCGGCAAATAAATTGAAGCGTGATCCGCTTCTTGAATTTTTCGCCGGAAGACATAAGAAACTCCCTGAAGGAATCCTGGTTTATGACCCCCCCGAAACAGCGAGGCAAAGCGTGGATGACGAAGCCGAGCCGGCCGGTCATTTTTCGCCGGGAGATAACCTTGCCAACATTCTCGCCGCGGATTCCTCGCTGAGGGAAGGCAACCGTAGAGCATTCTTGAGAGTAAAGTCTAGAGCTCGTCGTTTCGCCACCACAAATCTTTCAGACCGAATCATTGACAAAAAAGACTTCGAATTTTTTGTTGCTTTGGTCAACAGCGATCTGAGCTTGCGCATCCTGGACCCGAACGGCTTCTTGGATGTGAACAAAAACAGACGAAAATTGCGAGAAGATTTGCGTGAGAAAGGCTTCTCTTGGACCAGGGAAAATATTTGGATACTCGCAAGAACGGCTGACATTTTAAGAGATGATCCGGGTTTAGGGGAGTTTTTCTTAAACCACGTGGAGAACAGCGGAAAGCTGACCTACGCCTTCCCTCTTCGAGAGGGGGGAGGCTCCCCTTAAACTTGAATCTTGCGTGAATTGTTTGTCGATCGCCTTCAACGACTTTGCCAGCGCAGATTACGCCACTTTGAG
>PSRN01000044.1 GCA_003176075.1 Bdellovibrio sp. | reverse complement strand
GTTGAAATTGTGGACCCATCAAGTCCATCGATCGCTGTTGAACCCGCCGAGGTGAGCTGCCCTTGCGCATTGACAACGAACCAAGGAACATAATTTCCCAGCGAGCCATAGGTGGTCGCTGTCACTGAGGTGTTGGCCAGGGCGATTGTACCACTGGTGGAAATTGTACCGCCTGAAAGTCCTGTACCGGCCACAACGCCAGTCACCGTGCCTGTACCGACTCCTCCGATGATGGAAGACTGGGGAATCAAGCCCAGTCTGGCGGTGGCCAAAGTACCGGTGCCGATGTCTGCCCCGTCAAGAGCCCTGAAAGTTGGAACTCCACTTGAACCATTGGGAGAGGCCAGGATCAGGTTAGAAGCTTCAGAAGAAAGCGCAATATTAAAGGTCCCGCTGGTTGAGATCGGTCCGCCAGTGATATCGAATAACGAACTTCCCGTAAGGCCAATGTCAGTGACCGAGCCGCTACCGCCACCCCCGCCGCCACCCCCGCCGCTTCCTGTGATGGTGATTTGCCCGGGAATGGAAGTGTCAATCGAAACTCCGCCAGCGCCCAAAAGAGTTTTATACTCGTTGGCTGAACCACCGGCGTTCACTCCATAAAGACTATTGGCATTGCCAGCCGCGGGAACTAAACCCGTGCCTCCCACCGCTGAAGACAAAGTGCCTGAAGTGATTTTGCTTGCGCTTAAGTTCGGAATCAGAGCTGTGGAAAAAATGCCGGTACCGACATCCGAAGCATCGAGAGTGCGAAAAGACGGGACACCACTGGAACCAACCGGAGAAGCAAGCACTTTCCCGGCGGCTTGGGAGGCAAGGTCCAAATTGAAGCTGCCGCTCGAGGTGATCGGCGACCCGGTGACCGAAAACAACGATGAAGCGGTAAACCCAATATCGGTGACCGTGCCGCCAGCCGAAGAGGTCGAAGAAATTGTGATTTGTCCAGGCGTCGATGTGTCAACGGTTACTCCAGAACCCGCCATCAACGACTTAAACTCGGTGCCGGTTCCAGCGGCGTTCACAGCAAAGAGCTGATTTGCGTTCAAGGCCGCAGGAATAAGGCCTGTTCCACCGACCGCAGCCGAGAGAGTTCCAGAAGTGATTTTAGCGGCCGGAAGATTTGGCACGTCCGCTGCGGTCATCGCTCTAAAAGTGGGAACTCCTCCACCGTTGGGGGAAGCAAGAAACAGATTGGCTCCTTGCGAAGCAAAATCAATATTAAGCGTTCCACTGGAAGTGACGGGTCCCCCGGTGATACTAAAGGCGGAAGATCCAGCCAGGGAAACACTCTTGATTCCGCCGCTCGATAACGTCCATTTGTCTTGAACCGCATTGAAGGCGAGCACTTGCCCGTCCGATGGGCTGGCTGAAGTGTCGATGCTTGAACCCAAAAAGCCCATGGACTGGGCGGCGGACATGGCATAGTGAGAATAAGGCACTGAGCGAATCGGAATGTTCGGAAGGGTGTTGACCGAAACGCCGTCATTAAAACTGACCGCTAGAAAACGATCTTCAGTAGAGGTGCCCGGCGTGTAATTACCGGACGAGCAACCGGAAAGGTTGGTGAAGGTGAGAGCGTTATTGAAGACATCCTTGAACGAATGATTGCCGGAAGACTCATTGCCCGCGGCTCCGAATTCAAGCGAGACAGCTCCCTTTGATCCCGTCATATCGACTTGGTGAGTTTCCAGCCACAATATACAGTTGGTGGGAGATCGAATGGAAAGTTGCAGGGTTACAGGGGCCTCAAGCGGAGTGCCATCCGGTTGCAGGATGCGTGCTTGGTAGAGGATGGGTGTTATGCTTCCGGCCGAACTCAAATCCACGTGGGAAAGAAGAGCGACAACAAGAACAAAAATAAATCTGCCGGCACATAAGCTTCTCACTGCCCGGAGGCTTTGGAGAGAAATTTCATAAATCATCGAGGCTCCTTCCTCACGCTTGTTTGGATTTATCGGCAAACTTTTGGCGGGACCAAAGCTCTATTTTGCGCCGATCATTTTGATATAACTGTTATATAAGGCTGGCCGACTCGCGATTGCGATTGTTTCAAGCTGGTCCGAAATTTGGTCCGTTTATTTTTCAGTTTATCGTCAAGGGACGGTGCCGACGATTTTCTGTTGGCCACTCAACTTTGGTTTAAAAGAACCCAGCCCGACTACCAGACTTCTGAAATTGCATTATGCTGATGGGACGCAGGAGGGGAAGTCCGATGATCAACCGACTTATTTCAGGATTCACAATAGTTTTTTCTTGTCTATTTTCTTTTTCGACCTTTGCAAGATTGGCCAGAGTTTCACCACCCGGCCCTGTGAATGCGACGCCAGTCAGCTCATCCCAGATCAACTTGTCTTGGGGCGCTTCTTCGACAACATCGGGTACCATTTTGAGATATCAGATTTTCCGAAACGGAGTTATTTTAAAGGGCGTTTCAGGCTCGACGCTTTCCTATCAAAATGCAGGTCTTGCCGCTTCCACGACCTATACCTACAAGGTCAGAGCTCTCAATTCGTTGGGCCAGTATTCGTCTTTCAGTACGCCAGTGAGCGCCACAACTCTAGCGGCAACGCCGACACCAACTCCAGCTCCGACACCAACTCCAACTCCAACTCCTACCCCGACCCCGACGCCAACACCAACGCCATTGCCGCCGACCCCAACGCCGACCCCAACTCCAACGCCGATACCGACACCCAGCTCAGGAGCTTATGTCCTCCCCGACAACAGGACCACTTTGTGGCAACCCGGGGCAACCTACAATGGTGGAATTCCAGACGGCTCATGGCCGCTCTACACCACCATTAATTGCTCGAATAGCACGGCCGATTTGAGCACCATTCAAACCGCGCTCAACAACGCCAGCGCCGCAAATCCCAATGGAGCTGTCGTGGCGCTTGCCGCCGGAACCTGCAATTTCAACTCTGGCTTCGTTCTTATTCCAAGCAACACGGTTCTGCGCGGGGCCGGGGCCGGAAAAACAACCATTGCCGTCAGCAACGGATCAAATCCGCAAAGCCCTCAGCCAGGGGTACACAATGCCCCGGCGATGATCCTAGGGCCGGCTCGATGGTTTAGTCCGTATTATGGCAATTCAACACTGCTGACCTTGGACGTAAACCAGGGTTCATACACCGCAACGGTGGCGACTTCCGCCGGATTTCATGTCGGAGACTACGTATTGCTCGATGAAACCTCAGGGGCCTCATGGCAGCCGGACCTTTCGGGATTGGCGACTTCAGTCCTTGCCTCGCCGGACTATCGTGTCGCGTGGCAGGTCCATAATCCAGCCTACCAGTATCTCGACGACCCGGTCGCTTATCCAACCGCTCCGACCGCCGCCAATAACTATGCGGGGACGGGCAATGGCAGCGATGCGGCCTCATGGTTTACCAGACAAGACCGCCCAACAGCTGAAATCAAACAAATCGCCTCTTGTGGTGCAACCACCCAAGGCGCGGCATGCACCAGCACGACCATCACCTTCACTCTGCCGGCGCGAATCAGCTACCGGGCAGGAACGACCCATTACGCCGAATTGACCTCTTTCGGTTCACCTTTTGTCGTCCATGCGGGAGTGGAATCTCTCACCGTCACAGGGACCGACGATGACGCCATCGACTTTCAATTTTGCGCCTTTTGCTGGGCCAAGAATGTTGAAGTCAGACAATGGCTCGGCGTGGGCGTGAACTTCATCAGCTCGTACGCCAGTGAGATCAGGGATAGTTACATTCATGATGCCAACTGGCCGGTTCCGGGCGGCGGTGGTTACGCCCTCGGATCTCAAAACGGCTCTTCCGAGTTATTGTACGAGAACAACATCTCCGTCAGGTCCAACAAAGTCATGGAGGCCAGAAGCTCTGGCGCCGGATCCGTGGTGGCCTACAACTACATGGATGATGGCATGATCGGATCCTCATCGGTGGAAGAGCCCGGCAACCAGGGCTGGATCGAGGCCGGCATCAATGGTTCGCATATGGTGGGAAGTCACAATATGCTGTTCGAAGGCAACTGGGCTTTCAATTTCGAAAGTGACTGCACCCACGGAAATAGCATCTACCATACCGTGTTTCGCAACTATTTACGCGGCTACCGCACGCCGTTCACTTCGCCGATTGACGGCGTAACCTACGACGACACAACCGGTCAGAGCGGTCCTTATCGCGCCATCGGTGCCGTCCGCTACAGCTTCTGGTTTTCCTTTGTCGGAAATGTGCTGGGGGTTCCGGGGATGGCCGGCGTCCTCAACACCACTTGGAACTATGATTGGACAGGCACACAAAACTCGCCCGTGCCCGGTGCCATGGGCCATCCGAGCATCTGGATGCTGGGGTGGAATGATAACAATTCGGAAAGCGGCACAAATGGCTACATGAGTGTTCTCAACGCCGAAACAACAGCCGTGCGCGACGGAAACTTTGACTTTGTCAATAACGCTCAATGCTGGCATGGCCTGGGGGGAACTGGTCCTTGCGTCACCACTCCGCCGGCGGCTTCCAGCTTACCGAATTCGTATTATCTAGCGGGCAAACCCGCCTTCTTCGGTAACAACACTTGGCCGTGGGTGGACCCCGGAACGGGCGCGATTTACACTCTTCCCGCCAAAGCCCGATTTGATGCTGGAACTCCCAACTCGGTTCCGTAAGATCCTTAGATGCGCTTAGGGGTCCGTCCAGCGGCGTGGGCAACCGATTCCCAATGCGAAAGAACCGCGCCCATCGGGCTCGACGTTTTTCTGGATGGAAATGCCAACAGTGAAAGCAAAGTCTGGAAAGCAAATCAGCCGAATTATTTGAGAGTTTCACGTAAAATCTCAAGGCGCTCTTTGCTCATCAGTCGTCGATACCCAATTCAATTCGAAAAGAAAAGGGGTTTTCTACCCAGGAGAAATCGAGAAATCACAATGAAGGTTCGATTTCACCTGACAGTCCCGCAGAAATAATGGCCATTCTTCAAGAGAAGTCGTAGAGCCAAGGAAAGGCATTCTTTAATGCAGATCACTTACTTTGATGAGGTGCTGCCGGATCATGGTCGGAGGGCTCCGAGTTAATGGGTTCAAGACATGGTGCTACGCTGCGAAAAATTCGAATCATTAGCGATTGTGGGAAAAGTCTATTTCACTAGTCTGCTTTGCGGCTAGGGGTATGGACACAACAAAATTGGCCCCCTTTCCGAGTTCCGACTGGACATGAATTCTTCCACCGTGTGACTCTACGATTGCTTGCGAAATGTAAAGTCCCAAGCCAAGTCCCGTTCGGTCTTTTTGATCTAATTGTGAAAATCGTTTAAATATTTTGGGAATTAGGTCGCTGGAAATTCCAGGCCCATTGTCTTCGACACGAATCTGGATTTCCGACTTCGCTTCCCTTGCCTCTAAAATGATTTGACCACCGTGTTGGATGAACTTGACGGCGTTAGCGACCAAATTCGATAAAACCTGAAGAATTCTATCGTGATCGATATCGCCCACTAAAGGAACTGAGCTCGCAACCGACACAGCAATTGATTTCTTCGCCGCAATGTCGACGAACATATCGGCGCATTCTTGTAATAAAGAGTTAATGTTGCATTCTTGCAGTTTCAGTCGAATTTTTCCTGATTCTACTCGATGATAATCGAGTAGATCGTCTACCATGCGGTCAATCCCAGCGGCATTACGTTTAATTATTGAAAGTGCATTTTTAGCTGTATCAGGATCGCCCTCATCCAGCGCCTTTTCGGCTTCCCATATCGATCTTAAGTCCGCATCAGCTGAGCAAGAGAGAATGGCATCCGTCCGCTGGTATCGTATTTGTGACCTATGGGGTGATCCGAAGATATATTTCTGTATTGACCCCGTGGTTGTTTCGTCGCGTGATCCTCGACGAGGCGCAACTGATCAAGAATGAAAATTCAAAGCTGACCCAGGCTGTGAAGCGCCTGCAAGCGGCTCACCGCTTAGCCCTGACAGGCACGCCGATCGAGAATCATTTTGATGACCTGTTTTCCATTTTTGATTTCATCAATCCCGGCCTGTTGCGACGATCCGATTTTCAAATCTGCGAAGACGAAAAGATGAGGTTGCAGCTAAAAAAGATCAGGCCTTTGATTCTACGACGAAGAAAAAAGGACGTTCTCAAGAACCTGCCAGAAAAGAGGGAAGAAACCCTCTCCCTTCCCCTTGCTCCAGAACAGGCCCGCATTTATTCTCAAATTCAGAGCTATTATGTCGAGCAGTTGCAAGGGACCAATTCAGAAGAGGAATTTAACGAGCACCGCCTGTTCTTTCTCGAAGGGCTCTTGCGTTTGCGCCAGGTGTGCTGCCATCCCCGGATTCTTTACAAACCTGATGATATGCCGGGATCCTTGGACTCATGCAAGATGCAGTACTTTCTCCCGGACCTCAAAAAGAATCTTCGCGCGAGCACGTCCAAGATCTTGGTATTTTCTCAATTCGTGACTTTTTTGAAAATCATCCGGCGAGAATTGGAGGATGAAAATGTTCCCTTTGCCTATCTTGACGGACAGGTCCAGGACAGACAAGAGATCATCGACGAATTTCAAACCCGATCCTCCGTCCGCGTTTTTCGTCTGGGGCTTCGGGTGGGTGGACTGGGTCTCAACCTCACGGCGGCCAATCTTTGCTACCTGATGGATCCATGGTGGAATCCCGCCGTAGAGTCCCAGGCTACTGACCGAATGCACCGAATCGGCCAGACGAAAGAGGTTCGTGTCGTTCGTCTGATCACAAGAGGCACGGTCGAAGAAAAAATGATGGAACTGCAGCGGTTGAAGTCGTCCTACGCCGAGTTCGTATCGGATACCGAAGCTGATTTTCTGAAGAATCTGACGCGGGAAGATTTTGCCGATCTGATGCGAATGTGATAAAAGACCCGGCGTGCGACCGCTTTCCGGCTTTAGCCCGCATTTCTCACAGCGTTTCTGCTGCGCCGGCTCGACCAGCTCGCGACGAAACGCTGTGAGAAATGCGGGCTAGCGGGTCTTACCTCACGTGAAGTTATAGGTTTAGAAGGTAGACGATCTCCCTTGGCGTGTGTCAGAACGAGGTAATGACGAAGGTGAAAATGATTGAGCAAATCGCCAATGAGTTGGAAAGTCTTCCAGACGAGGTCGCCGCTACCAAAGTTTCCGAGAATTTCACGAATGGCCAGCGCCCACTGGTTGAGTTCATTTTTGCCACCATGAAAGACTGCTCGCCTGAGGCCCAGGAAATCGGGTTCTTCATCGCTCTTGTGCTGTGGTCTTATTTTTCCCGGATCGGCAAGCTAAAGTCAGTTAGGGAAGAAGGCATCATGGAAAAATTCGATAAGGCCACCTCTGAAATGCAGGCGTACGAAGGGGGCGACGAGAGCGCCCTCAGTGCCATTTTGCCGGATGAGGTTCCAAACGACGAGGTCCTCGTCTTCATAATGAAAGAACTCGAGCTGGCTCGTCGGGACGGCGATCTTATTATGGATGAAGTGGGCACTCTTTACACCACGCTCAAGGTCGTAGCCGAATGCCTCGCTGATGCGGAGACCACCAAAGGGCAATCCGATGAAACTTGAGGTTTCCGCCAGACCGGGTCTGCCCAGGGCCTGCATTGAATGTGGTGGAAGGTTGCACGCGAAGAGTGAGCATTACTGCGGAAAGATCTGCGCTTCCCAACGTGCCGAGACTTTAGGAGCCAACTCCCCTCCGTTCCTGTCGAAATGGAAACTCCGGAAGCGCAAGCTTTTGAACGATCCGCACGCAAAGCTGAGAAGTCGTACGCGCAACAGAACCAGGGAATTGATCCGGCGGGGTTCTCTCAAACGCAGACCCTGCATAGTTTGCGGTGAGCGAAGGGTCATAGCCCATCACGAAGACTACTTGGACCCATTCAAAGTGATTTGGATGTGCGAACCCCATCACAAGGACTACCATGCTGGGAAGATCGCGCTGTTCAACGGCCGCTTGAAGTGGGACCCCGCCAGGCTTTACCCTAAACTTCCACCCAAGTTCACAATCAAACCTGCCGGGAAGGGCAGAGGCAGTCATTAAGCGACTATTTTGGTCGGGCTTTCGGATTTACCTTTTCTGTTTGCTCAGTGATCTTCCCCCAACACTGTCCACTTTTTTGGAGGAAGATCAATCATCAAAGAAAAATTAGCCAGAGGTCATTCCTGCTCTGGACACGTTTCGGAAGGCCACTTAAATAGACGATTTTTCGCGATTTTTCGAGTCGCTGCCTGTGTACGTGCATGGCCTTTGCGAACCTACCAGGCGCAGCTGGGGCCCCTGTCGATTTTCATGTTTACATTTTGTCTAAATATAGATAAACTGTAAACATGAAGAAAAAGAGTGAAAAAGACTTACTTCTCTCCCAGGTGAAATGTATTGCAGAAGGGCTGGCCAAAACGTTTTCTCCTTTTTGTGAGGTTGTCGTTCACGACTTTTCCAGGCCAAAAAACGCGGTAGCTCAGATTCACAACAACTTATCAGGAAGAAAAGTGGGATCGCCTACGACGGAACTTGGTATTGCGCGAATGAAAGATCCGGATTTTCAACAAATCATCGCCAATTATGCCAACAAATTTGCGGACGGTCGCCAGGTTAAAAGCACCTCGATTGGAATCAAGGACTCGTCGGGAAAATATGTTGGTGCTCTCTGCCTCAACATAGATCTTACCCTCTTTCATGGATTTCAGTCAGCTATTCAGCGGTTCACGGCGATAGACAGCGGGTTAGGGGCGCAAGAATCCCTCGATCCGGCTGGTGCTGGCGCCATTCGTGCCAAAATCGACGATTTTGCTGCTCGCTTGGCATCGACCCCAAGAGCTCTCAAAGCGAAAGATCGGAAAACTCTTCTTCAGGAGCTCAAGGCTTCAGGGTTCCTTGATGTCCGACGATCTATGGAAATCGTCGCCGAGTGTCTCGGCGTTTCACGTGCGGCGGTTTATAACTATGCAAAGTGAGGTAATGTTAACAACCTATCAAGATGTGATCGCAGCTTCCCATCGAATAAAGGGTCACGCTCATAAGACACCTGTAATGACTTCGAAAACGTTGAACGACGATTTTGGCGCGGAAGTCTTTTTTAAGTGTGAAAATTTCCAGCGGATGGGGGCTTTCAAATTTCGGGGAGCCTTCAATGCCTTATCGAAATTTGATGAGCGCCAAAGAAAATCCGGTGTGGTGGCCTTTTCTTCTGGTAACCATGCTCAGGCGGTTGCTCTGTCCGCAAAACTTCTTGGAATTCCAGCAACCATCGTAATGCCGCATGATGCACCGGAGGTGAAAGTCGAGGCAACCAAAGGTTACGGAGGAAATGTTGTCATCTATAATCGTTACACCGAAGACCGCGAAAAGATCGGTAGCGAACTCGCCAACCAACACGGCATGACGCTCATCCCTCCCTATGATCATCCGGATGTGATCGCAGGACAGGGAACCGCTGCCAAAGAGCTCTTTGAGGAAGTTGGTGAACTTGATTTTCTATTTGTTCCCTTGGGAGGCGGGGGCCTTCTTGCCGGCTCTGCTCTGGCAACCAGAGCCTTGTCGCCCGGCTGCACTCTTTTTGGCGTTGAACCCGAAGCAGGCAACGATGGGCAGCGCTCGTTCCGATCGGGATCGATCGTGCATATAGAAACTCCAAAGACTATTGCTGATGGAGCGCAGACCCAGCACCTTGGGCGTTACACGTTCCCGATCATTCAACGAGAGGTTGATGACATTCTAACGGCCTCGGACGATCAGTTGATTGAACGAATGAGTTTTGCGGCATCACGCATGAAGATCGTGATTGAGCCTACCGGATGCCTTGGTTTTGCTGCGGCTAAAGAAAACAAAAACCAACTGAGGAGCAAGAAGGTTGGAATTCTGGTGAGTGGCGGAAATATTGACCTGAAGCGCTTCTGTAATTTAGTCGAAACGGGCCTGGTTTAAACAGGAAGGTTACACATTATGTATTTGCCAAAACATTTCTCGATGGAAGATGATTCTAAAGTCCGAGATCTTATTGCATCCAACGGGTTCGTTACCGCGCTGTCCTTCCCGGATAATACCAGTCCCTACATCAACCACTTCCCAGTGATGTTTAGCCAAACACCCAGTCAGGAAAATGTAATTGTGGGTCACATGGCTAAGAAGAATCCTCAGTGGACTCACTTCCAGAACAACCCCAATTGCATTCTGATCGTAACCGGGCCTCATACATATATTACCCCTCGTTGGTACAAATCTGGGCGCGACGTGCCGACCTGGAACTATGCTGTAGCCCATCTTCATGGAAAAATTGAACTGGTCGAGGCCTTTACTGAGCAAGTGGAAATCCTTCGGCAGCTATCCTCTTTTTATGAACGACCAGGTCCCAAACAGTGGGAATTCGAACTGCCTGACGACCTACTCGACGAAGCGACTTTAACTGCGGCGATTATTTCCTTTCGGTTTCATATCGAGTCTATCGAAGCCAAGTTTAAACTCTCACAGAATCGGCCTGAGATTGACCGCCAAGGCATTATTGAGGGGCTTCGCGAAAGAACCGATGATTTGAGCCGATCTATCAGAGAATTGATGATAGAAAGTGAATAGCTATTGCGGGTTCTCCGTGAAACCCCATCTATGCTTTGTTCTTTGCCGAATGGCCGTTCAGCGCGTGGCAAGCACTTTGGGCAATTAGTCTCTCGCGAAACTTTACAATCTGGACCACCTCATGGTTCCGAAGTATGGTTTGAATATGGAAAAAATAATCTGTGAAACACCGAGACTGATTCTCAGGGAGATTCAGCCGGGCGACCTAGACCCGCTTATGAGCATTTTTGGAGATGCGGAGGTAATGAGGTTCTCGGTATCTGGAATTAAGACTCCAGAACAAGTGGTAAAAATCATAGAAGGAGCTTTGAAGGGGTATGCCCGCGACGGTGTTGGCCCTTGGGCAGTAGTCCTAAAAGAAAGCGGGGAGCTCATCGGGGAATGCGGGATTTTAGTTCAGATGATTAAGGACATAAAGGAATATGAAGTCAGTTACCGATTTGCCAAAAAATACTGGGGGAAAGGGTACGCCGCTGAAGCGGCAATTGCCTCTCGTGACTACGGATTTAATGTGAAGAGCCTGCCCCGACTCATTTCTATTATTGAGGCTGCAAATTCTGCCTCAATCCGTGTGGCGGAGCGGCTTGGGATGAAGTACGAATCCGATGACTTGTTTCATGGAATTCCAGTAAAAATTTACTCTTTGAAAAATCCGCGGATTGGCGGAACGATAATCAGGCGAATTCTTCCCAGCGATATAGAGCCGTTAGAAAGGCTGTTCTTCCGAACGGTTCGCCAGATAAATGTCCGAGATTACACCAAGGAACAGGTTGAGGCCTGGGCTCCTGCGAATGGGGACTTCGATAAATGGCGGAAATCATTTGAGGGAAAAAGCGTTTTTGTGTCTGAGGAGAAAAGCGTTGTTTCGGGCTTTTGTGAACTTGAGCCGAATGGGCATATTGACCGATTCTATGTCAGCGCGGACAGAATTGGTCAGGGCCTGGGCCGGATGATGTATCAGGCCTTGGAGCAAGAAGCCAGTGTCTTGAAGATCAGGAGACTCTTTGCTGAGGCGAGCATTACGGCAAAACCATTTTTTGAAAAAATGGGATTTACGGTCGTGAAAGAGCAAGTCGTAAATGTGAAGGGAATAGCCATGACTAATTTCGTAATGGAAAAGAAGCTGCCACAACCTTGAATTTAAGGGCGCTCTGTGGGTCCCTTAAACTTGAACCTTGCGCGAAATTTTCATCTTCAACCGTGAACACCTTACTGGTGGCTGAAACGCGCGGTGAG